>DRGS01000204.1 GCA_011053245.1 Phycisphaerales bacterium | reverse complement strand
GCAATCAGATAAAGTACATCATAAAACCAACGCTTGTGAATCTGCCCAAACTGATGCCGGAGTTCTACGAAGAAAAGTTCCTGAAAAAAACAGAGCTTATCCCCCGCCACCGCGCCTTCCACGAAATACATTCGCCCGAAGACGAAGATACCCTCGCCCAAGCCAAGAGGCGGCTCAAATACGATGAGCTTTTCCTCATGCAGCTTGGCCTTGCGCTTAGACGATACAAAATAAAACATTTCTCGCCGGCACCTGCATTGCAGCTCAACGACACCGTCGACAGCCGCATAAGAAAACGATTCCCGTTCCTGCTGACCGCCGACCAAGATAGTGTCATCGAAGAGGTCGCCCTCGACATGTCCGGAACGATCCCGATGAACCGCCTGCTCCAGGGCGACGTCGGCTCGGGCAAAACCGTCGTAGCGCTCTACGCGGCCCTGCTGGCCATCGCCAACAAAAAGCAAGCCGCCATCATGGCACCGACCGAGATACTCGCCAACCAGCACTTCATCAGCATCGAAAGATTCCTCAAAGGCAGCAAGGTCCGCCGCGCCATCATCACCGGCGGCCTCACCGGCGCCAAACGCAAGGAACTGCTAAAACAAATAAGCTCCGGCGAGATCGACATCGTCGTCGGAACCGTCGCACTCCTCCAGAAGGACATAGATTTCGCGGACCTCGGCCTCGTCGTCATTGACGAACAACACAAATTCGGCGTTCACCAACGTGCCATGCTCCGAAAGGACAAAACCCCGCACTGCCTGGTAATGACCGCAACGCCCATCCCGCGAACACTTGCAATGACCGCGTTCGGCGACCTCGACGTATCGATTATCAAGCACTGCCCGCCCGGACGCGGCAAGGTCGTCACCCGCTGGGTCCAACCGCACGACCGGCCCGCCGCCATGGAGTTCATCCGACAGCGACTAAAGGCAAAGAAGCAAGCCTACTTCGTTTACCCGCGCATCGACAGCGAAGACGATTCGCCCGACGTAAAAGCCGCCATCCAGGAACACAAAATACTAAGCAGGAAAATTTTTCCCGAGTTCAGCGTAGAACTCCTCCACGGCCAGATGACCTCCGAGCAAAAGATGAACATCATGGACCGGTTCCGCAAGGGCAGGATAGACGCACTCGTATCGACAGTCATCATCGAAGTCGGCGTAGATGTCCCGAACGCAACCATCATGGTCATCGAAGGAGCCAACCGCTTCGGCCTTGCGCAACTCCACCAGCTAAGGGGCCGTATCGGACGCGGAGAAAGCAACTCATATTGCTTCCTCTTTGCCGAGACCGAAGACGAAACCGCCATCAGCAGACTCGAAATAATGACCCGAAGCAACGACGGATTCGCCATCGCAGAACACGACCTCAAGATCCGCGGACCCGGCGAACTCTTCAGCACCCGCCAGCACGGCTTACCCGACCTCAAGATCGCCAACATCATCGACGACTTCGACCTGCTGGTCCTTGCAAGAAAAAACGCCTTCGACCTCGTTAAGGACGACCCCATGCTCACAAAACCACAGCACAGAAACATCCGAAAGGCACTCATAGAAAAATTCGCCGACAAACTCGGACTCGTGGACATCGCATAACAATGAACCTTATAATACTTCACAAAGAAGACGCCACCGGCGATAACACTTACAGCATAACCGATCACCGCGCTGAACACATCCGAACCGTCATCAAAAGCATCCCCGGCGATACGCTAAATGTCGGCTTGCTAAACGGCCCAACCGGAACCGCCGTTATCGAGTCCATAGAGGACGACCGCGTAACCTTAACCTGCACATGGCTGCCGCTACTGCAAAGCCTGCCAACCATCGATCTGATATGCGCCCTGCCCCGCCCCCAGACACTAAAAAAAGTTCTGGCAAGCGCAGCGGCAATGGGAATCCGCCGCATCCATCTGGTAAATGCCGAGCGGGTAAAACAGCGATATTTCAAATCCTCACTCCTGCACTACGAAAAATACAAACGCTTCCTCCTCGAAGGCCTGAGTCAGGGCAAGCGGACAAACATGCCCGAAATAAAAATCTACAAAGATTTCGACAAATTTTTCAACGAAACGCTGCCCGAACTGGAAGATCAGGAGCAAAAACCCGCGATCCGACTGCTGCCCGACCCCGAAACCGATACCTTTATAAATAGCATCAAACTTACGCGAGATGACCGCATTCTCCTTGCCATAGGCCCCGAAGGAGGCTGGATACCACCTGAACTGAATCTGATAGCAAACCTCGGTTTCCACAAATTTTCCCTTGGAAGATGGATTCTAAGGGTCGAAAACGCCGTCGTAGCCGCCCTCAGCCAAATAGAGCTAATGACCGAAACCGCCGCCGATCGACCGCCGCAATAAAAACTCTGGCATTTTTAACCCCGAACAGATAAACTTCTCTGAGGATTACGATAGATCAAGGAAGACCGTATTAGCAGATGAAGATCGAATATAAAAATAAGCCGCTGGAACGCTGCTTCATAGCTGTAAATCTCGTAACCGCGGTCATGGCAGCTACGACCTTTATCATGCTCTACGGCTTCAAAGAACCGCTCATGAAGATCCGCCTGCTCCACCTCATCCAGATCAGCGCATTCCTTATCTTCCTCGCCGAAAAAGCCTTCCGTTTCGTCAATGCCGTTTCAAAAAAACGATTCTTCCGCGCCAACTGGTTCGAGGTCCCGCTGCTGGCGCTGGTCTGCGCAATGGTATTCGGCTCCGCCGCCGGTACTACAAAGATGCTCGCCCTTGCCATATACCTCATCTTCCAGGTCGTCATAAAGGCTTGCAAAAGCTGCGTCAACCTCGCCGCCTCCGGTCGCAACCCTACAAAAACACTTTTCGTAATATTCCTCGTCCTCATCCTGACCGGTGCCGGCCTCCTCACCTTGCCAAAGGCACGGGTGTGCGAAGAAATGAGCTTCATAGACGCACTCTTTACCGCCACAAGCGCAACATGCGTAACCGGCCTTATCGTAAAGGATACCGGCAGCGAATTTTCCACTATGGGCCAGATCATCATCCTCACACTGGTCCAGTTAGGCGGACTCGGAATCGTCATCTTCGGAGCGATCCTCGCGCTGCTCTTGGGTCAGGCACTCAGCGTCCGCGAATCCGTCGCCATGCAGGACCTGCTCAGCACGCAGACACTCGGCAGGATCGGCCACATGATCGGATTCATTTTCATAAGTACGCTCATCATCGAAACCATAGGAGCGATGACGCTATTCGATATGTTCAGCGCCGCTGAGGTCGACCGGCCCGGCCTCTGCGCCATATTCCACTCGATAAGCGCATTTTGCAACGCCGGCTTCAGTCTCTTTAACGCAAGCCTCATCGATTACAGAAATAACTGGCAGGTGCCCTTCGTCATTGCTCCGCTGATAATCCTCGGAGGACTCGGGTTCGGGGTACTGAACAATCTCTTCAGTGTTCTCGTCAATAAAATAACCCGATTCTTCAAACGCAGCAAACACACACTTACTCCCAGTATGATGCTCCAGGAAACAACGCCGGTCAAAATAAAACTGCAAACAAAGATCGTCTTGACGATGAGCCTCATGCTCATAATCGTAGGCGCACTTGGCATAATGCTCTTCGGAAACAACGCCGCCGAAAGTCCTCTCGAAAATTTCAACATCGCGATGTTCCAGTCGATCACCGCAAGAACCGCAGGCTTTAACACCATAGACGTCGCCTCAATGTCCCCGGCAAGCAGACTCATTTTGATGATACTCATGTTCATCGGAG
>DRGS01000203.1 GCA_011053245.1 Phycisphaerales bacterium | reverse complement strand
TTGCTCTTTACAGCGCGGACCACGACGACCGCTATCCCGGCAGCGGCAGCGCGACCTGGGTTGAGGCTATGACAGGACGGACCAATAGCCAAGGGGATGTATATACCTCTGAAATGGCCCAAGCCGGCGAAAAAGCGTTCGGTCCCTATCTGGACTGTGTTCCCAAAAATCCCTACAGCGACCTTAATACTGTCGAAGTGACGGATATAGATATGCAAATGGCAACTACCACAACCGGTTGGTACTTCAATTGTGAAACCGGTTTGTTCCGCGCAAATGATCTGGACGCTCACATGAACTATTGATGTGTGTCCAACGTTTTTACGACTGCGAGAATTTATGACAACGAGACATAAAAAACGAAAAGCCTTCACGCTTGTAGAGGCTATGATAGCAATGGTGGTGCTGTCCATCGCGGCATCGGGTGTCCTTCTGCCTTTTGCGGCGGGGGCATCTGCACAGATGGAAGGAGCACGCAGGACACTTGCAACGAAACTTGCCTCAGATAGGCTTGAAAAGGTTATTTCCACGGGCTATGATAAAGTCTTTGACTATGCCTACGAATCCGAAGGATCTATGACCGATGCAAACGGCAACTTTCTCGATGACCCCATATACTCTGATTTTAGACGAGGTGTGACCCCCGATCCTGCTACATTAGGTGATGTCAGTCTCGTGTGGGTGACGGTGACTGTATATTACAAGGGCGAAGAGGCGGCGATTTTGACTACTTTGGTGGGACGATGACGATGAGCGCAAAGCCAAATAAAACGAATACCCGCAGGGCGGGATTTACTCTGGTTGAGCTGCTGATGGCTCTTATGGTAACAGCTATTATTCTGTCGGCGGTGGCTACGCTTGCGTTTGCTCTTACTTCAGGTGTTTCGGAGACTGACGAAATATCGGCAAATCAGGCGGCTTTACGCTTTGCTACTGTTAAGCTTGGTGATCTCATAAGGAACAGCCGGCATGCAATGATCACATCCTCAAACGATATAGCGCTGTGGCGCAGCGATGACAACAACGATAATGCGATAAACGCTGCTGAGCTGGTCTATATAGAAGCTGATACATCCGACAATTCCCTTAAACTTCTCGAGTTTCCCAACGAACCTGCGACCGTGACCATTGCTGAGATAGAAAACGGTACGGCCAGAAGCGACCTTATAAGCATCGCAACGGAGAGATTCGCGACACTGTTTCCTGAATGCTACTCGATGCAGATGACTATGGTAAATCCCAAACTCGTGGATATATCCTTCCAGTTGATGGAAAATGAAGTTCTACAAAGCTATCAGATATCCGCTGCTCGCAGATGTTCGGCGGCCAATCTTATCGACACTTCAGGTCAGTTGGTTTCAGGAGATGATGACTGATGACGCGGACTGCCAATAACAATTCGAGATCAGGGGCGGCATTGCTTATTACGCTCTTTATCGTAATGGCGATAGTCGTCATTTCGTTGGGCTTCCTGAACAATTCCAGTACGCAACTGCGAATCGGCAATAACTTTGCCATGCGCGGGCGGATCGATTATCTTGCACAGTCCGCTCTTACACATGCAAAGACGCTGATAACCAATCCCCAGGACGCCGACACTTCGGCTGTCGGTTACTGGCAGGGCGATACGGATCTTCAGATAGAAGCTGGAGATGACTATTACGACGTAACGGTAACTCGCGCCTCCGGTGGCGCAACGCCCAGATGCACCTACGATATTGAGTGTCAGGCATACCGTCAGCAGGGCGGTGAGAATATCGTGCGTTCAAACTTAAGTGCCCGGCTTCGACTCGATCCCTGTATTGGTCTTTGGGTCTCGGCGAATACGACCATACCCGCGTCCGTAACGGTTAATGGTGATATGCGGTGCGGCGGCGACGTTACGAATAACGGAACGATAAACGGTGACGTCTTCGCAGATAGCATTACCACAAGTGCCGCCGGACAACTGTATCCCGCAGGCGATGTGCAGGTAACCTTTCCCGCTATGAATATCAGCTATTTCGCTCCCAACTACTATATAGGCAGCAACTTCTACGCATCCGATGCGATCAGCGACTGTGATAATGTTACGTTCACACCCGGTGGTGGAAATACCGCTGGCGTTCTCTACTGTAATGGCGACCTTACGCTGAGCGGCAATGTGTCGATAACCGGCACACTTGTTGTCAATGGTGATCTTACAATAACAGGTGTGGGCAATACGATCACCGCCGATAAAAATTTCCCTGCGATTATTGTTAACGGAAATATCGATATAGATAACGGCGGGACACTTAGTGTAACCGGCCTTGTGCAGACCGCCTCAATGAGCGTAAGCGACACAGCCGCCAATGTAACGATCGTTGGCGGACTGTTCGTTGGGACGGGTACTCTAACTGTCACACCTGGTTATACCGGATCGATCCAGATAACGGCTGGTCCCGTGGTCGGATCGTTAAAGACTTATACGGCCAGCGAAGTCTATACGAAATGGACCCCTATCGGGGATGCCTTCTTTAAATACATAAGAAGGCAGTAGGGTTAGGACCGATAATCATGTCCGCCTCAAAATATTAACTGTGTTATCAAAATTGTTCATTGATGTAATAGCACTCGCGTCATTTTCGTTGCAGACCACCATTTGGGCCAGTCGTAATGACTGTATCGATTATAACAAATAAAAAATTTCAAAATAACAATTTGGCGGGGTTAAAAACGACATCGTGTCATATTGCGAATTTTATTTTGTATATTTTATTAGGGCCACGGTGGCCTTTCGTCTCTGTGGCAGCAAAAAATGGCCTGATTGCCCCTTCAAGGCGTTAAGTGGGTTATGCCAAGCGACGAAAAAAGAAACGGAGGCATTGTAACCGTACTATGGTTAAACAGAAAAGAACAAGTATGAAGTGTAAAAGGACAACAAAAAACCGAGCCTGCGCATTTACGATGGTCGAGATCATTGTCGTTATGGTAATACTTATCATTGCTGCGATGCTTGCGGTACCAATGGTAAGCTCCGCCGCCGATATGCAGCTTCAAACCGCCGCCAATGTTATTACCGCCGACCTTGAATACGCAAAGAATCTGGCTATTACGCGACAGGAAAGCTATTCAGTTGTTTTCAGCCCCGGGACAAGTTCCTATGAGATACACGATTCCGGTGGAGTTATCGCGCATCCCCAACGTGCAGGTATGGGCTTTGTTGTAAGTTTCGAAGACGAAAAAAGGCTGAACCGTGTCAGCATTATAACTGCTGATTTTGATTCAGTACAGACGATCAGCTTTGACTATCTCGGCAGCCCCTACAGCGGATTGGGGACAGCTACTCCGCTCAACAGCGGCGTCATAACGCTTCAGGCAGACGCCAATACGACAGTCGTAAATATAGAACCTGTGACAGGATATGTAACAATACAGTAGAGGTTCGTTATGTTTGGATTAAAAAATACAAGAAAAGCAGGGCCAATAGGACTGAACATCAGCAGCAGTTCCATCCGGATGATCCAGCTTACACATAACGGAGGGGCGATAGATATCGTTGCCGCTGACGAGACACACTTTGACCCAACGGTCATCGACGATCCACAGCAAAGGAAAGACTTTACCATTGCGGCTATCAAGAAGATGTTTGCCCGCAGTGGCTTCATCGGAACCGATGTCGTATCTTCGCTCTCAAACGATATACTCAAGGTGAAAAGTTTCAGACTTGACAGCATCGATGACGAACAGATAGAAAATTCTGTCCGGCAGGAAGTTGAGGAGTGTTTTTCACTCGATGCCGATTCCGCTGAGATAAGATATATGGTTGCTGGAAACGCCTATCAGGGCGATGAGATCAAAAACGAGGTCATTATCTTCGCCGCCGATTCTCAGATCGTCAAGGAGCATCTTTCCATGCTTGAAAAAGCGGCTCTTACGCCTGTTTCCGTGGATTCAATACCATGTGCCCTCTTTAGAAGTTTTCAAAAAGCGCTAAGGCGACAGGAAGACAGCGATCTTGTAAGCGTTTTCGTCGATGTCGGAAACAATTTCACTACCGTGATCATCGGTAAGGGGCAGCAGATAACCTTCATCAAACAGATCCCCATAGCCGGCAAGCAGCTTAATGCGAAAGTCGCCGCCGACCTGGATATGACCACTCAGGAAGCCGCTGTCCTTCGTTCCAGACTCAGAAGCAATGCCGACGACACACTTGATCCTGACACACGCCAAGCCGTCATTGACGCAATGAGAGATGTCATCGAAGAACTGGCCAAAGAAGTTTCCCTTTGCTTCCAGTATTACGCCGTGACATTCCGAGGGGAACGTCCCGAGCAAGCTATCTTTACCGGCGACCAAGCGTATGAGAGCACTTTACTCAACGCACTCAAGCGACATCTCGGCATAGAAATGAAGGTCGCAGAACCACTGAGAGGGTTCGATCTGTCAAAAGCAAAACTAATATCACGCGAACATCCCGCAATGAGCGAATGGGCCGTTGCCGTTGGCCTTAGTATAAAAGGGTGGGATGTACCAGATGACGAAAGCAGGAACCATGAGAGAGATTGATTTTATTCCATTATGGTATAAGGCTGGCAGAAAACGCCGCGTAAGCTATCACAGGCAATATGCTGTGATGGGCAGCGTTTTTGCGCTTATGCTTATCTGGAGTTTTATCAGCGGCCTTTCCATTTCCAATGCCAAAGCCGACATCCGATCCATTGAAGATAAGATCAATACGCAGATCGCCACTTTCGATGAGTTCAATCGTCTTGAGAATACAATTAACGGGATCAGCAACAAGGCTGAGATATTAACCAAGCTGGACACAGGTGTTGACATCTCCGCAGTGATCGCCGAGGTAAGCTTTATTCTTTCGGAACGGATCGTTCTTAGCGGATTCGAACTTAGCAACGAACTATTTACGGATAAATCCGGCAAATCTTCATCAAGGGTATCGATCGGTTCGCGAATGGCTCGTGAGAAAAGTTCGTTGCCCGAAAATAATACACGCTTCCTTGTTACGATCGCCGGTGTTGCCGCCGATGCCTCCGATGTCGCCGGTTTGATAGCGAAACTCGAAGACTCGGCGTACTTTTGCCGGATAATTCCCGGATTCTCACGGAACAGAGAAATAAGCGGTCATCTGGCGACCGAATTCGAAATTAAATGTTACATAGCAAATTATATTGAGCGTAAGCAGACAGGATCATGAATATGAACCGTCCCGACAAACAACAAGTTATAATAATTACGGTTGCTGTTATCATAGTTGCCGGCTTTACCGTTCTGCGATATGTCCCACTTGCAAAGCATAGGGCCGCTGTCCGTCAGGAAAAAACAGAAGTCCTGAACCGGGCCGAATCGCTCAAGATCAAATCTGCGCAATTACCCGCCATGCGGCAAAAGGTTCTAACCCTTGCCGGTGATCTTGAAAAGTATGACATGCAGATACCCGAGGGTAGAAACTTTGCCGCTCTCTGGCAGCAGATAGCCAATGTCATGAATGCACACGGTCTTTCCGATCAACTCGTTCAACCCTCAGATGAGATCCGCGGCGATAGTATTAACTGCATACCTTTAAGCATTCAGTGCTCCGGCAAACTCGATCAGATTTACGAATTGTTCAATTCCCTTCAGAAAATGGACCGTCTCATCAGGATCGAACACATACAATTGCTAAACGACAAAGGCTTCGATGGAACTGTCAGGATGCAGGCAAAAGCCAACGTCTATTACAGGCCAATAAGAACTGAAAGTATATGATAGTAATGAATCCAAAAATGCAAAATGTTAATAATCCATCTGACCTGCTTGGCGGTTTTGGCGCTGACAGGAAAAAGATTATCATTGCCGCGGCACTGATATCACTGATGATATTTATGTGGGTCAGGGTTATCTTAAGCAGTAAGGCCGGCAATAACGCATCCGCGGCAGGTGCCCAAACCCAAGCGGCTATTGAAAATGCGCAGCAGCAAACCGTCGAGGAAATAAAAATAGACTACATAGAGCTGCCTGTGGTATCTGGAAGAAATGACAAACTGTCGCGTAATTTCTTCGATGCCGATAGCTTCAGTGCTTTTCCTCTCGACCCCGATGGCGGATATGTTCCCGGCAGCGGATCGCAGGGAAACGGCGTTTCACACGATCAAAACCGAAATATAGATCAAATAGTACAAACAATAAAGGTCGACGCCATTATTGTCGGAAACGAATCCGGCAAAGGCGAAGTCTTTATTGCAGAGAGGCTCTTATCGAATGGTTCTACATTTGACGTCGATTATAAGGGCCGCATATATGAGTTTGAGGTGATGGAAGTATTTGAATCAAAAGTTGTTCTTAAATGGAAAGACGTAACGGTAACAATAGAAATGTCTCAGGACGATTAGTCCAAAGAGACGGAAAAATGGAGGTGTAGCATGCTACGCACAAAAACAAAAAATGATACAAATAATAGGAAGAAAAAAATGACAACTAAATTTACGAAAATGGCATCCGTATGGCTGCTTGCTCTTGTTGCAATGGCTGCAATCGTGATCGGTGAAGATGCACCGGACCAAGCTCAGGCACAGGTATTGAGCGCAGAAGTTGAGGCAGAACAGGACTATGTAGAAACCGAAGCAGTCGGCACAAGTTCTGTTCAGTCGATCACCTTTAAAAAGGATCAGGCTATCAACGACGCGTTGCGTTTCCTCACCCTCAAGTATCAGAGGAACATCGTGCCATCGCCAAACATCATGGGCAACATCACGGTGACGAGTCTCTACAATGTTACATTCGAAGAGGCCCTTCAGATAGTCATCGGCCCAATGAACAAGTACGAGATCAAGGAAAACTTCGTCATGGTCTACACCTCGGAAGAGTACGAACAGATCAAGGCCGACACACGCAGGATGGAATACAAGGCGATACCTCTGTACTATCTGACCGCTGACGAAGCACAGAAACTTGTCGGTGCGTTATTGAGCCCTCTGGGACAGATGGCGACGAGTTCACCCGCAGCGACCGGAGTTCCTACCGGCGAATCCATAAGCGCCGATACCGCTGGCGGCAACAACCTTGCGTTCCAGGATACCATCGTCGTAAACGATTATCCTGAGAATATCAGCGATATCGAGGAACTGCTTGCAGGTCTTGACAAACGCCCACAGCAGGTACTCATCGAAGCGACCATCTTAAGCGCAACACTGACCGAAGATATGGAGATGGGCGTCGATTGGAACTTTGCGACTGGTGTAAGTCTTACAGGTACATCGGCAACAGGCGATCTGGTTTCCGGCGATGACATTAGCAGGGGAACCGGGGCCACAACGCCTATGAGTCAGCTTGCTACAAGTCAATTCAACGGGACTCCTATCGAAGTTAGAGGTTTTGCGAACATGGCAAGTAACGGTCTGAAGATTGGTGTAACCGCTGGCGATATGTCCGTATTGATCAGCGCCCTTGAAAAGATCACAGATGTAACCGTTCTTGCCAATCCCAAGATACTCGCCGTCAACAAGCAACTCGGTCAGGTGTACATCGGTACCAAACTCGGTTACCGCGAAGGCGACACAATAGGTGAGGGTGGAACTATTGTGGAAGGTTCCGTCAAGTTCCTTGATACCGGAACGAAACTGTCATTCAGGCCCTATATCGGCAATGACGGTTACATCCGAATGGACATTCACCCCAAGGATTCTTCCGGTTCGCTCAATGCCCAGGGAGTACCTGATGAAACTTCCGCCGAGCTTTCAACCAACATTATTGTCAAAGACGGACAGACAGTGGTTATCGGCGGTATGTTCCGCGACGTTGTAACATCGTCCAAACAGCAGGTTCCTTTACTCGGCAATCTGCCATTTATAGGCGCCGCGTTCCAGGGTAAAGATGATAACACCGTCCGACAGGAAGTTATAGTTCTGCTGACTCCTCACATCATCGAAGTTCCTGACGAACTCGAAGGTGAGCGAAGAGCCGCAGATATCGCCAGAAAACGCCTCGGAGCAAGAGATGCTATCAGTTGGTTATCCACGACAAGACTTGCGGAAGACAGCTATTCAAGAGCCGTTGGTTACTACACCGATGGCGACACTAAAGCTGCTCTTCGTGAACTCAACAGCACGCTCAGCATCAGACCTACATACCTTGAAGCCATGAGATTGAGGGACCGCATCGTAGAAGAGATCGCACCAGAAGGTAGAGAAGCTCTCGAACGTATCATGCTCAAAGCGATTGAAGAAGAAGAAGCAGATAAATGGATGAGACTTTAAAGATATATCCAAAAGGAGCCTTGGAAATGTGTAAACTAAGATCGATAATAGTGCTGACGATTGCCGCTGGCTTGATCGTTGCGACGGCAGGGTGCGATTCATACGCCCAGAAGAGAGAAGCTGCGTATCAGCGATGGGAAAAGACGACCGCCAAAGCGAAAGTTCCGCTGGCACGTGCCCTTTTTACGAAGGAGAGCTTTCAAGAGGCATATATCATACTCAGCAGGTGCATTGCAGCTGATCCTGAGTTACTGGAAGCCCATATGCTCATGGGAAAGGTTATGTACTCTCAGGGAAGATTGGCAGATGCCGCAAACTCCTTCGAAACAGCCGCTAACCTGGACGACTGGACCGATGAGGCCTGGTATATGCTCGGCAGGATATCGCAGCAGCAGGGCGATCATCAAAAAGCCGTGGCCAGTTTCCAAAAAGCGATAGAGATAAGGCCCATCAATACGGGCTACATCATCGCTTTGGCCAGAACCTACAGCGCCCAGCAGCAATACACAAAGGCTCTTGCATTGCTTTCAGAAAAGAGCATTTTGGATCAGGGCAATGTCGACTTGAATATTGCCAAAGCCGATATCCTTTTGGAAATGGGAAAAGTCGATCAGGCGATAAAGATATACAACCGGGGCTTGCTCATAGGCGGAGCCGACTCTGAGACGATGGCTGCTCTCGGGTACTGTTACATCATGGCAGACAAATGGGAAGATGCCGCACGAATGTTCGAAACGATTGCCGAGTCGTCACAGGGCGAGACTAAAACCTTGTACATGAAGCTTATTGCCATGTGCAGTATGAACGGTGCCGAATACGGCAAGGCCGTCGAGTATTACGACAAGTTGACCGTAGACGACCGGGAAAGTGCCGAACTCTGGTTGAGTATGGGCCATGCCGCACTCGGTGCTGACGCTCCAAACCGGGCCGCCAGTTGTGCTTCAAGAGCTCTTGAACTGCGACCTGCATGGCCCGATGCCATCGCATTAAACGGCTGCTCGTTATACCTCAAGAGAGATTATAACAGGGCACTGGCGACGTTCAGGAAGATCGCATCGGACAAGCAGCTCGGACCATTTGCATGGTTGATGACAGCAAGATGCTATCAGCAGTTAGGACAGACAGCACGGGCAGACAAAGCATTGAAAAATGCAAGGCACCTGGACCCTGACAGCGAACTCGTGACTTTGCTTACAAAACTATGATGAGAAAATTGTTACCAGCGCAGCCTGGCCTGATTGGTTTGGCTGCGTTGGTAACACACTTAGATCGATAAAATATGACTAACAACGACAAATTATATAAGTTAATATTCAACGCTTCGGTCCTGCTGGCTGTTTTTGCGGCAGGGATAACCGCTGTGACGACTTTTACCGGGGCGGCACAAATAATAACGGCAAGCGCTTCGGCTGTTTGTCTGTTTGCAATTGCTCTTGCCGCCTTCTGTGGATGGAAAGACTACCGCTCGCTGAATTTGTTAACGGACGCTCTTAACAATAGCAATACTGACAATCTGTTTGCTATATCTACTCCGGCAACCAAGCCGGTCGTGCAAGCCCTTATGAGCTATACCACAAGCGTTGAAGGCAAAACAGAGGCTATCGGAGACAAAATTTCCGAACTCTCGTTACAGTTCCAGTTGCTCCAGAGACAAAAGAAGAACTCCGAGGCCGTCATATACAGCATTCGCGACATCGTTATTGTAACCGATGCCTTTGACCGTGTTATAATGGTTAGCTCGGCAGCCGCCGATTTTTTCGGGTTTGACGTTGAACAATCCTATCTTAAGCCGATCGGAGAATTAGTATCAGACGAAAACTTCGTATCGTTGATGGCACGCTCACGTCACGGAAGGGTAGGGCATGTAAAACACGAGGTGACCTTTGACGGAGATGTCGATGGAAGAATTTTCGATTGCATAATCTCCTGCGTAAAGGACGACAAGGATCTCATTTCCGGTGTTGTCGCCGTGGCCCATGATATTACGCGGGAAAAGGAATTAGCTAAAACCAAAAACGACTTCGTAAGCCATGTTTCCCATGAGTTGAAGACGCCGCTGGCTTCGATAAACGGTTATGCCGAAATGCTCGTTGACGGCGAAGCTAAGAACGAAGACGACGTAAAGCAGTTTGCCACCGTCATACAGACACAGGCTCAGCGGCTAAACCGGCTCATTGAAGATATACTTAATATTTCACGCATCGAATCGGGTCTTACGAAAATAGATAAGCATCCGGTATCTGTTGCCGTTTTGATCGCCGATGCCGTCGAAATGATAAAAAGCTATGCCGCGGAAAAGGACATCACGATCGTCGAGCCGCATTCGATAATCTGCGACCAGGTCTGCGCCGACAAGGACATGATCACGCAGGTCATTATAAACCTGCTCAGCAATGCCGTAAAGTACACGCCTCAGGGAGGACAGGTGACCATATCATGTGATGTAAACGACGTCGATCACCTCGTGTGTGTTGCCGTATCGGATACCGGTGTCGGTATCGGCGCCGATGCTATCGAACATGTATTTGATAAGTTCTATCGCGTCGAGGAAAATAAAAAATATGCCAAGGGGACAGGTCTCGGGCTTAATCTCGTGAAACAAATCGTTGAAAAAATTCACGAAGGAACCGTTTCCGTTACCAGTAAGCCCGATGAGGGAAGTAGATTTGAATTCACATTGCCGCTGGAATCGGCGGCGATCTCACAAACTGTTTAAATGACGGAGTAAACTATGCCGGGAAAAAAAGTTTTAATTGCAGATGATGAAATTCACATCGTACAGGTTGTTTCTATTAAATTACGCAATAACGGATTCGATGTACTCACAGCCGATAACGGCCAGACAGCTTATCAGCTTGCATGTGACGAAGAGCCCGACCTTATAGTAACCGATTATCAAATGCCTGAGATGAGCGGGATCGAACTCATCGAAAGCATACGAAAAAACCCTGACATAGCCGATACACCCATAGTCATGCTTACCGCAAGAGGTTTTGCAATAGACGAGAAACAGAAAGAAGAACTGAAGATCTCCGCATGTTTGAGCAAACCCTTCAGCCCAAGGGAATTATTGCAGAGTGTAACGGAAATTATCACACAGAGAGCCTCGGCCTGAAAATAGAGAGATTGACCTGTTATGATCGATGCAACGACAAAAACTCTTTCTGCCACACAGTTTGACTGTCTCGAAAAATTCGCTGACAGACTCAATGGCCTTACTGTGAATTTTGCGGTCTTTGATACCTATGCAAACTGTTTTCTGAACTTTCCCTGCGGGACATATGAAAGTGATTTTGAACAACTTGAAAAATATGTAAACGCATCTTTGCGTCAGCATCCGGAAAAGGTTCACAGTTTCGGACCCTCCGGCGAGGTTCTTACCGTAGGCCTCATGGAAGACGGAAAGGTTATCGCAGTTGCCGCAGTTGATACTACGGCTTCGTTCTGCCATGACAACGAGGATCTTAGGCGTCTTTGTCAGGTGCAAAACGTCGATTATCAGATGTTCCATAAAGCATTCCACGACATATCAAAAGACAGCGAATATATATCGGCGATACTTACATCCTTTGCGCATGAATTCAAGGCCGCCTCAAAAGCCGCCGTACAGCTCGAACAGGTAAGCACCGAATTGACACAGAGCTACGAAGAACTCATATTGCTCTATAACATGTCAACAAATATGAAGGTCACGCAGTCAAATGCCACTTACCTTCAGATGGCGTGTGACCAGATAACACGCTCGGTTAACGTCGAAGGCATTGCCATCTTTCTTGAAAAGGAACGCGATGAAATGAAGAGTCTGCTTTTGACCGCAGGTTCCGGCGTCGTTACCATAGATAACATGGCGGCAGATATTCTCCAGGTCAATCTTCTGGAAGAACTGGGCAATGGAAATGATGCCCTCCTCGATAGTGAAGTCGATTCGCCATTTAAATACGAATGGCCCGAAACCGTTAAGAGCATTATCGCCGTTCCTCTCCGAGGCAGTGACAAAATAATGGGCATGATGGTAGCGATAAATGCGGTAGAGAAACCGGACTTCGACAGCATCGACATCAAACTCTTTAGCTCCGTAGCCAACCAGTGCGCCGTTTTTATCGAGAACAACCGTCTCTTCGGCGACCTCAAGGACCTTTTCATCGGCTCACTAAAGGCACTGACAAACAGCATCGACGCAAAGGACCAGTACACTCGCGGTCATTCCGACCGGGTCGCCTTTATCTCACGATGGATCGCCGAAAGATATGCCGAAAAGCACACTCTTGAAGAAGATGATATTCACAGAATATACTTAGCCGGCCTTCTCCATGACATTGGAAAGATCGGGATCAATGAATCGGTACTGCTGAAAAAAGGAGCTTTCAACGAAGATGACCGCAGCCAGATAGAGGTCCATCCGAGAATCGGTGCAGCTATCCTCGCAGACATCAAGCAAATGAAAGATATAATACCCGGGGTCCTCTCTCATCACGAAAGGCCAGACGGCAAAGGGTATCCAAGAGGTCTTACAGATGAGCAGATACCTCTGATAGGAAAGATCATCGGCCTTGCAGACGCTTTCGATGCAATGACCTCCCGCAGGGTTTATCGAGATGCCATGAGTATAAAAAGGGCGACTGCGGAGATCGAAAAGAACCTCGGAACTCAGTTTGACAGCGAAGTTGGACGAATATTTCTCGATAGCGATATCAAAAAACTCTGGGAGATTATTCAGGACGGTTTCATCGAGAGATGGGACTACAGCAACTTCTCCGAATATGGCGCAATTGCGGTAGGCACACTGATCAGGTGATGTTACCAAAAAAATAAAAGAGCGATAAATGAAAATAGAAACACAAAATTATGACAAGATAACGGTTATCGAGCTGCATGGCGAACTGATCGAAGAGTTCGTCAAAAAGCTTCAGGATACCGCCAGCAGCGTCATAGCTTCCGGTGTCTCGGGCATCGTGCTTGACATGACAAACGTCAGTTTCATTGACAGCAAAGGGCTTGAACAGCTCCTTTGGCTTGGCGATTATTGCGATGAAAACAAACGCCAGTTGAAGTTTACCGGTTTCGACGAAAGCTGCTCGAAGATACTGGAAATTACAAGGCTTGGGCCGCGGTTCGACACTTACGCCGAACTTACAGAAGCGGTAAAAAGTTTCGCATAAATATTTTTGTGGGATAAAATGACCCAATTGCAAACGGAAAACAAGTTACAGCTTGGCCAGGTATTACAGGCAAGGGGTATAGTAACGCCCGAGCAGATCGAATCGGCGATCGTCGCTCAGCAAAGTGACGGAAACCATAAACTACTCGGCGAACTGCTCATAGAACTCGGTTTCTGTACCGACAACCAGATCGTTTCGGCGCTTTCCGAAGCATACGGTTTGCCCTACGCCCAGATCACACCGAAAATATGCGATGCCACCGTCGTCGAGATACTTCCCCGCGATTTTCTTGAAGAACACATCGTCCTTCCGCTCTTTAAGGTTTACGATACCCTTACCGTTGCCATAAGCGAACCGTCGAATGTATTTCTCATAGACGAGATCGAGCGGATCAGCAGTTGCAAGATCCAGGTCGTATGCGCCACGGCAAACGATATTCGAGCAACTCTTCAAACCTATATGCCCGCCGCCAATGTCTTTGTGATCGACGACATAATCGACGATGCCTCGCTTGACGATTTCGCACTTATCGAAACCATCATCGAAGACATTGGTGACCTCGAAGAAGTCGCCGGTCAGTCGCCGGTCGTCAAACTCGTAAACTATTTGCTATACAATGC
>DRGS01000202.1 GCA_011053245.1 Phycisphaerales bacterium | reverse complement strand
TGGCGTAACCGACAAGAAAATTTTTGGCGATATATTTATCAAGTACCTTCATAAAAGATTCCGTTTATGTTTTCATTAGTTTTCGATATATGACAAAGCACAGAACCGACAGAACCGCGAGGCCGGCCCACATAACGATTATTCCAGTTGACTCCGGCATCGCCGAGGTCCGCGCCTTTGTAAGATTTTTACCGGCCATGATGCAGACTATAAGGACACCTGCCGGGACGGTACTTGTTCCAAAGGCGGTGAGCAGATGTCCGCCCTTAAAAATGATGCCCAAAGCTATGCTGATCATCACCAATGTAATGCAGCCAAGGCCAAAGACCAGACGCGTATGAGTTTCGGCGATTATTTCATTGATCGTACTTGTGACCTTAAAGCTTATATCGTCAAGTTTATTGGTTAAAATACCAGACGGCTGTTTGAGCATCGAACCGAGAGGATCTTGCGACAAGAAGTCGGTGCTGTCGAGTTTTGCTGCCACTGTTTCCGGAAACGATATGTATCTTACGACGTGTCTCTGGGCAATACCTTTGCGTCCGTCGCTGAACTCCCATGTCGGAGCGTCGATATCCATCACCATTTTTGTGCCGACATCGTTGTTGCTAAGCAGTAGTTTCCCGCTGTTGCTGTTATATTGGCATATCGGTTCGCCTAAGATCGTGTACTCACGAAGCTCGATCGGTCCGACAAGGTCTATTGTCCGCTCATCACTGGCTCTACTTTCAGCGGCGGTAAACATCAGTATCCTGTCCTCTGCTTCAAGTTGGTAGTGATTTCTGCTTTCCTCGGCGATCTTTTCGGCGATCTCCTCGGCCAAAAGCTCCATACTCAATTGTGCCCTTGCCGCTTCGGCCAATTTGCGGACGGGATAAAACGTCATCATGTCGGCTCTGATCTCTTTTATTTGTTCGATCTTCTGGAATTTGATGTTGTCACTCAATAGCGGCGGAAACGTGGTGTTGACGGCAAGCTCCTGCGAATATGACTGGCCAAGATCATCGATCTGATAAGTTTCCAGGGCTACGATAGTAACTTCGTTGAACCCCTTATGAGTATCGATTATTATCTTGGCCGTTTCAGCGGTTGTGATCTTATTTATCCGGCCATGCTGGAAATCGGTGATAATGACGCCAAAGAGCAGATCGTTTGCGGGGTCTGCCCGGTCGGCATAGATGCGGTATCGATTGTCCGGCGGGAGGGTATAATACCCATTACGCTGAATGTTGCGGAAGAGGATTTGTTTTGTATTGGCTTTGAGCGCTCTTTCGGCCCGGTGAATGAATGCCGGTACCACATGAAAACTGAGTACGAGATTTGCGATGGCTATGACGATGGCAAGACAAAGGCCCGGATAAACAAGTGTCATCAAGCCGATGCCGCTGGCTTTGCAGGCATCAAGCTCATTGTCGCTGGCTAAACGGCCGTAGACCAGTGCCGCGGCGAAAAGCGCCGACATCGGCAGTACAAAAGTCAGCGTGATGGGCAGAAAGTAGCCCAACAGATGTAAGATCTGCTCGGGCGGAACGCCGAACTTCTGCATTGAGCCGACCATAGTGGTAAGGCTCAGCATCGCAGTCAGCACAACAGCTGTAAGGACAAATACCCTCAGCAGATCCCGAAATATGTATCTATGAAGCGTAAATACCATAGTTCAATTCAGTATAATAACGGTTAGATGCCTGCATTTTCAACAAAATGCGTGATATTGCAACAAAAATCCTAAATTATGTTCCTACGGGCAATGCCGCGGAGTTAATGTTCTTTTTTCTTTTTGGTCACGATCGCCAATCCAAGTACGAACAGCAGAACCACTGCGGCGATATTCTTCATGATATCGCCTAACATCCATCCGTGTTGGACCACTATCTGGAAGTCATATCCGGCTGCGATCTTGTCCAGCAGTAATCCGGCACCGAGTGCGCATCCGGCGACCGTTATCAAATACGTCATCGCCGTTCGTCTGCCCAAAACCTTCCAGATGGTCATGAACGATGCGGCATTGGTTGCCGGGCCGGTCATGAGGAAAACTAAGGCCGCTCCGGGGGTTAAGCCCTTTAGGATCATCATGGCGGCGACGGGTACCGATGCGGTCGCGCAGACGTAGACGGGGATACCGAGGAGCATCATTATGATCATAGCGCCGATCCCGGTGCCGAGTTTATCGGCGAAGAAGTTGTCCGGTACTATCGCGCCTATTACGGCTGCGATGGCGATACCGATCATCATTGCCTTTCCGATATCGCGGGGCAGTGTTACGAAACCGTATTTGAGGCCGCGAAGGAGTTTGTTATCTTTGCTCTCGGAGGCGCAACATTCGCCTGAACATTTCTCGACTGCCTGATCGTCTTCGCGATCACGGTGTATGAGGCTGACGAAACTTCCGCCGATGACGCCGGTAGCGAAAGCCGCTAACGGGCGAAAGATCGCAAAAACCGGTCCGAGCAGACTAAGCGTAACGAAGATACTGTCCATGCCGGTCTGGGGGGTCGATAACAGAAACGAGATCGTCGAGCCTTTGCTTGCGCCGTGGCGGTGGAGCGACATTGCAACCGGGATAACACCGCAGGAACACAACGGCAACGGTACGCCGAACAGCGAAGCCTTTACAAGCTGCCATAGTCCCGCTCCGCCTAAGTGGCGTTCGACAGTCTGCTGGGAAACGAAAACAGAGATCAAACCGGCTACGAGGAAACCGAAGAGCAAAAACGGCGACATCTCGGCAAGAGTCGACCAGAACTGACTTGCTATATAGATCAAAGCATCTGGCATGAACAAAGTTCCTTTCAAATAAATCTTGTTACCGTAGTATTGTACGCCGCACGGAGCCGCCAGGCAAAGGATTTTGTTACAAGGCGAAATTCTCAATAGCATTGAGGTCGCTTTTGCTGCCGGTTATTCCGGCGCGGCAGAGGACGAAATCGTATTTGACTGGGTCCTCGGGGGTAATTTTCGCGAAACCGGCGGTGGCTTGCAAGGCAGTGCGGAGGGTTGCGGTTTTGTGGCTGTGGAATCCTAATGAGCCGGTAATGCGGGACATGTGGACGTCCATCGGGATTATCAGATGGGATTTATCGACGGATCGCCACAATCCGAGATCGACGGCGTCGTCGCGGACGACCCATCGCAGGAAAAGATTCAGGCGTTTGCATGGGCTGGATTTGGCAGGGTCAGCCAGAAGATACTTCAAGCCCGTCGAGGGCGGCGATCCGGATATTTGGGAGTGTATGTCGAGCAGGGAATGAACGAATTGCGTCAGAGCCGGTATTACGTCGGCATCTTCGGGCCGGTAGGATTCGCAGAAGAAATCCTGCATCGTCGAATGTCTCTTCAGAACCGTTTTCAGGACGTAGAACAGATCGGAAAGGTCATCACCGGTATTGAAGCGGTGGCGGAAGTCTTTTAGCTTGGCGGATTTTGAGCGGTCGAATTTTATTGTGAAATCGTAGGGACTCGGGCCGATGAGAGCGAAGAGTTTTTCGAGTGAGTTTGAAATGTGCGTTACGCGGCCGTAGGCCAGCAGAGCCGATAGCAGAGCGGCGATCTCGGCATCGGCTGGTTCGTCGAAGCGGCAGGCAAACCTCAGCGGGTCATGGGATATGAACTTGCGGTGATTGTAACGGCGGTAGAGGTCATCCAGAAAAGCGGTCAGATTTTTGCGGTTTTGGGTCATTGCTATGAATATGCTAACATTTTCGGGGTAAAAAAACAATCACCACATTCATAAGGGTTGCAGATTTTTCTTGACAAAACGGTGGTGTTATGGTAAGATGCTCCAGTCTGTATTTTTAATATTTAGTTGCGCGGAGTTTCGATGATCTTTTTGGAATTAGCTAAGCGTCGCCATAGCGTTCGCAAGTACATCGGACAATCGGTAGAACGTGCCAAGATCGCACGGTTTGTCGAGGCAGCCAGGTTTGCGCCATCTGCGTGTAACAGCCAGCCCTGGGAGTTTGTCGTTGTCGATGAACCCGACTTGAAAAACGCTGTCGCCAAAGCAGCTTTCGGGAAGGTGCTTTCGTTTAACAAATTTGCACTTGAAGCTCCGGTGATAGTTGCGGTTGTTTGCGGCAAGTCCAAAGCGTTCGCCAGATTTGGCGGAGCCGTTAAGCGCAAGAACTATGGCCTTATCGATATCGGGATCGCGGCGGAGCATTTCTGCCTTGCCGCTGTCGAGGATGGGCTAGGAACGTGCATGATGGGGTGGTTCGATGAAAGAAAAGTTAAACGGCTGCTCAAGGTCGATACCGGCAAACGGGTCGTACTCTTGATAACTGTCGGATATGCCGCGGACGAATCGGTAAATGGAAAAACCCGCAAGAAGCTCTCAGAGATACTCAGGTACAACATTCCTTAGAGAGCAAAAGAAATCTCCTGACATCTTCAATTAGCCCCGTCCTTTTTTTCATTGACAGGGAAGCCTCGATGGTAAATAATGAATTGCAAGTTTGGCGGCAATTTTAATTAGCGTTGGAGTTTTATCGTTTAAAGGAGTTTGCAATGAAGAATATAGTTAAGGTCGTCATGTTTACGTCTCTTGCGTTGGTCGTTATGTTCGGTATTGGCGGATGCAAGGATGAACCGGCAGATTCAGGCGGCCCATCGAATATAATGTCAGATGAGCACGCTGGCCATGACCATGGCGCTGAGGGCCACGCGGCAGCCGAAGTGATCGAGCAGAAGGTTTGTCCTGTCATGGGTGGCGATATTGACAAGAACGTATTTGTCGAGCATGAGGGCAAGAAGGTTTACTTCTGCTGTCCGGGATGTGAAGGTACGTTCAAAGCGGATCCTGAAAAGTACATGACGAAGCTGCCGCAGTTTAAGAAATAGAGTTTTTTACAAGGGATGTGGAGATCTGTTATGGGTAAAGACAGGAAGGGACCGCTTGCCGCGTGCCTTGGTCAGAGCAGGGACCTGGGCGGGCTGATCGAATACGGTGAGGATTCGGTAGTCAGTAAAACGATACTCGACAAAGATGCCGGAACGCTGACGCTGTTCGCGTTCGATGCCGGTCAGGGCTTGAGCGAACATCAGGCTCCTTTCGACGCAGTGGTGCAAATCGTCGAGGGTTCAGGCGTTATTACCATTGACGGCAAAGAGGGCGTGGTGCGTTCAGGTGAGATCGTCATTATGCCGGGCAATGTTCCGCATTCTGTCCGTGCCGACGAGCGGTTCAAGATGCTGCTTACGATGATCCGTGCGTGAATGTGGCAGATACTCTATAAAACAATTAAATACTTGTCAATAAAATGATCTGCGATATAATATCCTGCCGCGGGTCGGGTTTATTGGATAAGAGCGAAAAGTACGCAGGTGAGCAATATGTTTACCGGATATCTCAAAAACATGCGGGGGTTCAGGGCGATGCTGGTGGCATTTCTGGCGGGCAGCGCGGTCATTATTGCCGGTGCGGTTTATGTCCTGCATGAGGGCAAGCATATAGCTGAGATACATGTGCCATTAGCCGATACCGCGATGGAGATCCAGCTTGAGGTTGCGCTGGCGCATCTTTGGTTTGAAGAGATACTCAGTGGTGATGTCGAGGAGGATATCGCTGTTGTATGGTCCCATCTTAAGGCGGCAGAGGAGCATATCCAAGAAATAGTCGCCGACGGAAAAGGCAGCACAGCGGAGTATCTTGCCCAAAAGCATCCGGAGATCTTCCAACATGCAGACGCTGTATGTGAAAAGCTGAAAAAAGTGTCGGCTATAACACATCAGCGGTGGGAGGAAAAAGAGACAGCAGGTCCGGGGACCGAAATAGATCAGCAGTTCGATGTGATCTTCAAAGAGTTTGTCGATGAGGCAGGCCAATTAGAAGCGGAAATACGCAAACTGATCGCTGAGGATGTGGACACATTTCGCCAGATGCAGATCGGGTTTATTGCAGGTTCGGTGCTGATAGCTGTTGCGGTGGTGTTTATGCATAACGTGCTTATAAGCAAGCGGAAACAGGCCGAAGATTCGCTTCGTCAAAGCGAAGAGCAGAACCGTTTGACGCTTGATAATATGATCAGCGGCTATGCGCTTCACGAGATGATATATGACCGTGATGGCAATCCTGTCGATTACCGTTATCTTGACGCGAATTCTGCATTTGAGGAACTGGTTGGCCTCAAGGATCCGGTTGGCAAAACTGTGCGGCAGCTCATTCCGAATATAGATAAATTCTGGATCGAAACTTTTGGCGAGATCACGAGTACGGGTGTGGGTAAGCGATTCGAGAAGTATCAGGCGGAGGCTGGCAAATGGTGGGAGATAGCTGGCTTTCGGGTCAAGGCCGGGCAGTTTGCGTGCGTCTTCAACGATATTAGCAAACGCAAAACGAGTGAGGACCAGCGCGAGCGGTTATATAAGAACCTACAGGCCAAGACCGAAGAATTAGAGAGTATGATCTATACGATGTCTCACGATCTGCGAAGTCCGCTGGTCAATATTGAGGGCTATAGCGGTGAACTTGTCCGAAGTTATAACGATCTTGGAAAGTTGTTGTCAGATATGCAGATGCCGGACGATGTGAGAGGATTGATCGATAAGCATATGCAGAATGACAGTCTGGAGTCGATAGATTTTATAGTTCGCAGTGCGGAAAAGATGGATGCGCTTCTTGCAGGGCTGCTGAGAGTTTCGCGTATGGGTCGGGCGGTATTGGAAGTTTCTCGGCTGAATATGAACGAATTGGTGGAGGAAGTAATTAAGGGGATGCAGTACCAGATAGCAGAACGGTCGGTGGATGTCGTAGTGGACGATCTTCCCGATTGTATGGGTGATCGGAGCCAGATAGGACAGGTGTTTTCCAATCTTGTTGACAATGCGGTTAAGTATCTCAAGCCCGGGCAAGGGGGCAGGGTCGCAATTTCGGGCAGAGTTGACGGACAGAAGAGTATTTACTGCATTGAGGACAACGGCAAAGGTATCCATCACGAATATCAGGGTGTGGTTTTCGATATATTCCATCGGCTTGAGCCGGGCGGTGAGGTCGCCGGCGAGGGATTAGGGCTGACGATCGTGCGGCGGATACTCGACCGGCATGACGGCAAGGTGTGGTTCGAATCCGGAGAGGGCAAGGGGAGTAAGTTTTATGTTTCTCTGCCGCATGCGGTCGGGATTTGAAGGATCTCAAGGTCCATGCAAAGGGTAATCCCTTTATTTCAAGGCTTGCGCGAAGAGTAAGCACAGTCGCCTATTTATAACGTACTTAATATTATAACGCTGGACAAACAGGAGTATGCATGTTAGTATAACTTTTTTAGGGGATAGGGTCTGGTGTTAGAGAATTGATAACATTACTTGAAGGAGCGCAACATGGTTGAGGAAGTTGTTATTTTAATGGCAGAGGATGATGAGGGGCACGCTGGCTTGATACGGCGCAATCTTCAGCGGGCCGGTATATCCAATGAGATCGTTCATTTCAAAGACGGCGGCGAGACGATCGATTTTCTTAGGGCATCGAAGGAAGATATTCAAAATGGAATGAAAAAATCTTTTCTTCTGTTGCTCGATATTCGTATGCCAAAGGTCGGCGGCGTTGAGGTGCTTAAATTTATCAAGGCAGATGACGATCTTAAGAGTATGCCGGTACTGATGCTTACGACGACGGACGATCCGAAAGAGGTTAAACGCTGCCATGAACTTGGGTGCAGCCATTATATAACCAAGCCTATTGAATATAGCGCATTTGTAGAGGCGGTGCAGAGCCTCGGCCTTTTCCTTAAGATAGTCAAAGTTCCTGAGATAGGGTAGTGTATTTGTGAAAACATTTTCGGTAGTGATCCCGGTGCTTAATGAGAGTGAGCGGATCAACTCGTTGATCGAAAATGTGTTTAGCTTGGCAGCGGATCGAAGTTGCGAAATTATTGTCGTTGACGGAGACGATCAGGGGCAAACTATAGCTGCTGTTGAGAGGGGCGACGTTAAGACAGCGGTAAGTAAAGCCGGGCGAGCGACACAGATGAACGCCGGGGCGAAACTTGCCGGCGGTGACGTGCTGGTCTTTCTTCATGCCGATACCGAACTCCCTGAAAGAGCCTTTGCGAGTATTACGCGCGCACTTGAAGATGACCGGTGCGTTGGCGGAGCGTTCGATCTGGGGGTGGATACAGCCAATGTTTTCATCAAAGCCATAGCAGCGGTGTCGCGGATTCGTAATCGAATCATGCGGATCCCGTATGGTGACCAGGCGATATTCATCCGAAAGGATTACTTCGAAAGAATAGGGATGTTTCGCGAGATACCGGTGATGGAAGATGTAGAGCTTATGCGGCGTATCAGACGAAATGGAGACAGGATATGCATACTGGCCGATCGCGTTAAAACGTCGGCTCGGCGGTGGGAGAAAGAGGGCGTAGTCTATACCACTATAAGGAATATTATTTTAGTGAATTTATTTTATTTAGGAGTAGACCCGGAAAAATTGTCCCGTTATTATAAGAGTTGAAGCTGCTGACGATATGGCATTTTGAAAGGGCAGGACATTGGACTGTGATTTCAGGGCAACTGTTGAGAGCATTGATGGGGGATGTCTCCAACTTGGAGAACTTGGGACACTTCAGGTGAACCTCGGCAACTTGTGCAACCAGCGATGCAAGCATTGTCATGTCAAGGCCGGACCCAACGGTAAGAACATAATGCCGCAGTCCGTCATGGAAAAGATCGTAACATTTCTAAAAGCCTATGAGGGGCTGGTCGTTGATGTCACGGGCGGGTGCCCGGAGCTTAATCCCGATTTCGAATTTTTTACAGAGAGCGTTTATCCGTATGCATCGAAGTTTATGACGCGGACAAATCTTACGGTTTTTTTTGAAGATGGTCTTGATTGGGTTCCGAAATGGTACCGTGATCATAAAGTGGTGATAATCGCATCGCTTCCGTGCTATACCGAAGGTAATGTCGATGCCCAGCGGGGCAAGGGCACTTTCAAAAGAAGCATTGAGGCGATAAAGATGCTTAACGACATGGGATATGGTGGCGAAGGCCTGGAGCTTAATCTTGTTTATAATCCGGGTGTCGATTTATTGCCGCCCAGCCAGGAGAAGCTCGAAGCCGATTACAAGCAGAGGCTTTGGGATGAGTACGGGATCGTTTTCAATAAGCTCTTTACGATCACGAATGCGCCTATCGGGCGGTTCAAGCAGTATCTCGAAGCTAATGGGGGATTGGCCGATTATATGCAGCTATTGGTGAACAACTTTAATGCAGGTGCCGCTGAGAATATTATGTGCCGACAGCTTGTTAGTGTTAGCTTCAAGGGGGTGGTGTATAACTGCGATTTCAATCAGGCTCTTGATCTGCCGATGATCGATGCCAATGGGCGGATCGTTACGATCGATACGCTTGAAGAAGCTATCGGCAGCGATGTGGGAATAATAACGGGCCAGCACTGCTTCTGTT
>DRGS01000201.1 GCA_011053245.1 Phycisphaerales bacterium | reverse complement strand
CATTCCGCCGCCCATCATTTCCCACATTTCGTTCATGTCCATGCCGACATCTTGCTTTTCTTGTCTTTTCTTCATTGCCTCGAACTTGGCGTTCAGGAGGCTGTCTGTATACGATATGACGGTAGAAGTTACGAATACCTGCTTTCTTTCCTTGCGGGGCCAGGTCTGAACTTTTCCGACATCACCTGCTTCAAATGCGGCATAGAGTTCGGCTTGGTCAGGATTGTTGACGGCATTGGGAAGACAGGATGTCACAGATTCCAATAGCATCGGAATAACATCACGGTATTGGAACAGCTTTAACTGTTTATTTATCGCATTTTTGGATTTGGACTCCCGGCCTTTTTCCTTATCCCAATTGCTCGAAGCTGACCGTGCCTTTTCGATAACTGTTTCCACCGATCTGAGTGCGGAAACGCTTTCCCTGCTGTCATAGTTTCCCTTGGCGTATTTTGCGCTGGCGAAACTCAATATCGAAACTGCCAGCAACGCACTTGCGGCGATCGTAAAGTTGCGTCCCTTTCTTGCCCACATCATCGCGGTCGCTAACTTTTTCGGAAGCAGGTTGATATCTATCTTCGCTTCGCCGAGCATCTGTACGCCCAAACCGTATGCTGTCGCAAAATCCGATACGTTTTCATGGAACTTGGCGGCAGAGAGTTCAGGGGATATCTCGAGTTTCTCAAAAGAATCTGGTTTTATCACAGGCACCCCAAGGTTCTTCTGCAAATACTTTGCAAGCCCCTGAAGTTTCATTCCTCCGCCTAATGCGATAACCTTTGAAAATCCCTCATGTCCCTCATGGCTGCTGCTGTAAAAACCAAGCGAGCGTTGTATCTCACTGCCAATATCGGTAAAGACCGGTTTCATCGCGGAAAACAACTGCCGGATATACTTGCTCATAGGAGCGTGTCGTTTTAGCTTTTCTGCCTTGCGAAATCGCAGTTTGAAAGCATCGGCGATCGCTTCGGTAAAGGTATTGCCTCCGATGCGGATCGTACGCTGCCAGACCGCTGTTTTGCTGCAGACGACTAAAGTTGTGTTCTCCGCTCCGACATCGATAATAACGACGGGCTTATTGTCGGCGTCCATGGACTCCTTCTGGTCGTATGTGAGATAATTGTAAAGGGCCATCGGCGAGACCTGTATGCTCGATACTTTCAGATTATCCTTTGCAAAGACCGACATCTTTTCGTTTATCAGTTCGTTCTTGATAGCGAAGATCCCAACTTCCGCTTCGGCACTGTCCTCGGAACTCATAAGCTGCCAGTCCCACTCGACTTCGTTGATGTCAAAAGGGATCTGCTGAACGGCCTCGTACTGGACGATCTTCGGTATTCCTTTCGCCTCAACGGGCGGCAGCTTTATAAATCTGGAAAAACTATTCTGCCCTGCCATGGAAATTGCTACTTCATCCTTTAAAACATCGTTTCGCTCTACGAATTGGTGGAGGGTGTCGGCCATGATCTGGTCCGCTTCTTCCTTACAGACGGACTTATCGCCTGCCAGAAGCTTGCTGTGTTCGATGTAATCGAAACCGATGATCTCGATCTTATCCCCGCTGGACCTCAATCTCAGAGCCTTCAGGGAATTATTTCCCATATCTATCGCCCATATTCCTCGTATACCCGATGCCATATTTATCTCCTGCTAAAAGCAAACTATCGCAATTATATATTTCGGTTGTTATTATATCATATTATGAAAACTTTTGCCATACATACACTCGGTTGCAAGGTCAACCAGTACGAAAGTCAGCAGATCGGCCAGCTTCTGGCTGAATTCGGGCTAATTTTCGCCCCAGCCGGCACCTGCGCCGACCTCGTAGTCATTAATACCTGCTGCGTTACCAGCATCGCCTCCTCAAAGAGCAGGCAGTCCATCCGAAAAGCTCAAAAACTCCATCCATCGGCAGCGATCGTTATCGCCGGTTGTCTGCCCGCAGGAGACGCCGATGAGATGTCAAATATCGACGGAAACGTCCATGTAGTGGCCGAAAAGGACGATTTGGCGAAGAGCATAGAAGCCTTGATCACATCCTCAAACGCCGGCCTTGCCGCCTGCGACACAAAATCGGATACAACTTTAACGGTATCAGAAAACATAAACAAAAACCCTCAAATCGGGCCGAACCATAGTAGAACAAACTCGCCACCCGAAATCAAGCACAAAGCCGCCCTGAGGCCCCTGAAGTTCTATTCCGGGCAGTCACGAGCGTTTCTGAAAGTTCAAGATGGTTGCGACGGCTACTGCTCATACTGTATTATACCGAAAATACGCAAAAATGTTTGTAATAAGAATGTAAAAACTATCCTCGAAGAAACCGCCAACCTCGTAAAAGCCGGCCATAAGGAGATCGTTCTTACCGGAATTTTCCTCGGTGCCTACGGTCATGACACGGTAAGACGCAAAAAATGGCCCCCAGAGGCCAAAAACGCGTTTACAGACATGCTCGAAAAGGTCGCCGCCGTCGAAGGCCTGGCCAGAATAAGATTAAGCTCACTTGAACCCGGCGATGTTACCGAAAAACTGCTCGATGTATTCTGTCGCCACCGTAACATCATGCCGCACCTGCACTTACCGCTGCAATCTGGATCCCAAAGGATTCTCAAAAAAATGTGCCGACAGTACAATATCGCCGAATTTCTCGAAACAATCGAGCGGGTAAGGACGCGCCTCGACCGCCCTGCCATAACTACGGACATTATTGTAGGCTTCCCCGGCGAAACCGACGAAGATTTCCAGCAGACTTATGATTTCGCAAAAAAAGTCGCCTTCTCGAAGATCCATGTCTTCAGTTTCAGCCCCAGGAAGAACACCCCTGCCGCAAAAATGCACCCAACCGTCGACCCCCGGACTATAAAAGAACGCTCAAAGCGTCTAAGAAATCTCGATACACGCCTCCAGAAAAAATTCCGAGACCAATTTATCGGCCAGACTGTGCCGGTCCTCATCGAAAAAGTAGACGACAACACCCAAACCGCAACCGGTAGATGCGAAAGATACTTTCCCCTGACCCTGACTGCCGCCGATTCCGAAAAGCCCCTCGAAATCGCCGGGATCGTCGAAACAACCGTAGTCTGACATGAATTCCTCTGGATAATTCAAAAGGCTCCTGACCCCTTTGAAATTCTCCCAGAGCATTGTCGGCACTTTGATTTGAAAATTAAATTAAGTTTATCAATGCATTTCTGCCGAATTAATATTGACCTGTGGTAAATTTTATACTGGTTGTGAAAATACGCATGCCTGTGTTCGCGGTTAAAGATTTTTTGGGAAATAACATGTAAATCATGCAATGGGCGAGTAGTAAATACCATTGGTATTAGACGCTATTTATAGAGGGATATGCAAATGACAAGTCAGGGCGATCATAATGTCGCAGGCGAATCTTCTGGCAATATTACCTGGGAGCAGATAAGACAACGGCCTGTCATACGATTGTATGCCGGGCAAGTGCCGAAATTTAAAGAATACGAAGGACTTATCGGTTTGTCACTACATGGCGGCGACCATATTCATGTTCAACAGGATATTTGTCACGCAATGCCTTTACCTGATAATTCTGTAGAAAGCTACCAGGCAGAAGATGTTCTTGAGCATATCCAGTACGAAGAATTGGTTCCTGTTATCGATGAAATATATCGTGTCCTCAAACTCGGAAAAAGGTTTAGGCTTTCAATTCCTGATTACGGATGTGATGTGTTGCAAAATAGGAGCGAAAAAAATGAGAATGGCCAGATAGTTTTTGATCCCGGCGGTGGTGGAGTTGATCGTTTTGATAAGACTGGGCACAGATGGTTCCCAAGGATCGATTCGACAGTTCAATTGCTCGTGAAAACAAAATTTTCTAAGTGCGGGTCAATGCATTTTTATCATTATTACAATATGGATGGAACGTTCGTCACAAAACCAATTGATTATACAAAGGGACATGTTTTGAGAACTCCTGATTTTGACGAACGAGTTCAAAGTCCGTACAGACCAATGTCGTTAGTGGTGGATCTGATCAAGGGGAAATAAACTTAACCGGTAATCTTTCGGTAAGCTTGAAAAAACTCCCGACACTCAAGTGGCATCGAAACTTTAACACACGCCGACCGTGACCGCCACCGATTCCCCAAAGCCCCTCAAAACCCGCCAGATCACAGAAACAATCGTTACCTGACCGTCTACAATTCCAACCGGACGGTTACGGGCGTTTCGTGCGTTACGATATCGAATACCGGCGAGCGTTTCTGGGCGTATTCGCAAAGCTCCTGAAGTTTTTCCACTGGTGCGTCGGACTTAACCCGGCATGTGATCTGGATGCTTTCAAAGCCGTTGCGCACGCTTTCATCGATGCCAAGGAAGCCGTTGATGTCGAGGTTGCCTTCGAGTTGAAACTCCAATTCGTCGATCTTGACGCCCTGTGCGGTAGCATGGTAGATAAAAGCAGCATTGAGACAGGACGCCAGAGCATGGAGAAGGGCCTCGGTTGCGTTCGGACCGCTATCGGTCCCAAGCAGACACGTCGGCTCGTCGGCATGTAGCAGATGCGGTTGGCTGCGCGAAGTATCCTCCTGACCAGCTGCTTTAAAATCCTTAATGGCTGTACTGCAATGGGCTCCGTCGACCCATTTGTTAACCGCCCGAAAAGTGTACTTGCCTAAGCCGGGATCATGCTCCACTCCGGTAATGGCGTCCTTTAGATCGGCGGCATTTAAACCGTTTAGAGTTGTCTGAGTAGTCATCTTGATACCCCCATTTCATTTAAAATATTTTAGTTTTAGACCGACCACCACAAATGATACGGAAACACTGCGCAATGACTACAAGGAGTTATGCTGAAATGGCCTAAGAAAAAACCTTAATAACGTCTAAGTAACAGGTTAAGCCGTCGCTTCGCATTGACGACAATATCGAGAGAGAGTTTGGCGACGCTGGTTTTGATGTTTGATGTTAGATGTGCGGAAACGATCATGATATCGATGCTTAATAATAAAATGAGTAACTTTGCGACACGGCAGATGAATATACATTATGCCGCTTGGGGCAAAAGCAGCATGAAATTGGCGTCCGGGTCACGTTTGTACAGCGCGTCCGAGGATCCGGCTGGGATGGCTATTCACAGTTATATGCGAGGCGAGATGACATCCTTAAGGCAGCGAATTCGCAATGCCGACGACGGGATCAGCCTCCTTCAGGATACCGATAGTAAGCTGGCAAGTATCGGCGATGTCCTCGTACAAATGCAGCAACTCGCAGAGCAAGCGTCCACAGGCACATATTCCGATTACCAGAAAAGAATTATGGATGCCGAATTTAAACAGCTCAGCGAAGAGCTTAATTTCATAAAAGGACTCGACAGTTTCAACGGGGTAAACTTGCTTGGAAACAACTCACCGCCTGTAACGATAAACACAGATGGCCAGTCGGGTTTTGACCTTGGCGAATTCCGAGTGCCAGACGGGGGGCTTGGCGATGCAGATCTCATCAACGACTCAGAAGCTGCGCTTCAAATGGTCCGCGGGCAGATAACGTCAAACTCCGAAAATCGGGGCAACACAGGCGCAAAAGCCAATCGCCTTGAACTCCAAAGTAATAATCTTCAGAATCAACTTTTTAATGTTCAGGAAGCGGCTTCACGAATAGCCGATGTTGATGTTGCTGAAGAGATAACAGAAAACGTGAAGCAGAAAGTTCTCAGTCAGGCGGCGACCGCAATGGCTGCACAGAGCAATGATTTTCACAAGGACATGATTCTTAAACTTCTGGAAACCGATGCAACATAGAGTTTGAGACGCCCATGTTAGATGTAAACAAAAAATCCTGAGAAGTAATAAATACCATTGGTATTATTACGAACTCACCCCGATCAGGTCAACTTCCCTTCGCGCAGGTTCCGGCAGTTCCAACCCGCAAGCCGGGCAATCTTCCCGTTCCAGTCCCCGCCGCTTCCCACACCCGCTGCACCGGATCACAACAGTATGCTTCAGCGATATATACGCCAACAATCCCGCAACATTAAACGCCGCCACAAACACCAGCCAGAACACATACTCCCCCCAACCCCTACGCCTGCTCCAACCATGAACACCCGCCAAAACAACCATAACCGCACTGACAATACAGCTCAATACGAAATGGGTCGGATGCAAAAAATCAATAAGTTCAAAAAAAGTGCGAGCTATCTCACTATGATATTTAGGTTCCTGCCAGCGCCGATCAATAATTCGGTCCCGGGCCAGTTTGTATAGGATCGGCGAAATTGATGTCTGGTACTTCTTCACACGCTCCATAAATAACTCGCGATTTTGCGATTGTTGCCTTTGTTTTTTTGTTCGAAATGGCGCTCGCCATTGGAAACCGTCAATAAGAACAGGGGTTGCGTCTTGATCAAGTTTATATACATCAAAGTAACGTGTAATATCTCTGGAATCGTTCATTAATTCTTGAAACCATTTTTTTCTTGCTTTTATGTCAAAAGATGATGGCTCGCCCTTTGTGCCATGGTGCTTTAAAAATATCTCGTCTTGATAAACCCCTATATCGATTCCGCCCTTGTCAAACTCTTCAGAGATATTCAATTCTATCTGCTGGCGGGGATATTTTGTTAATAGATAATGTTTACGTGACTTCGTAGAAATATATATCATCGGACTGCCGGGTTTATCATATTCACTGGAAACGTGCCAATTATGAAAAGTAGTATGCCCGATCTTATCGTCTCCAGCGTCAAAAACTATCTCAACTTTGCGGCTTTCAAAGTCGATCTGGTAAAGTTTCTTGCCGGTCTGCCACAATAAGAACGGACTTGAAAAAGGTGTTCTGCTCCAGGCTGTTATATTAACAAATTTGCCGAAAGGTTTAGCGTCGTCTGCGGACTCTACAAAACCGTTTGAACCCATAAACCCGATCCCGTAACTGTCTATATCGAATCCTGTAAAGGTATCTGTCATCGGCTCATATCGCCATCTCTCAAGGATATTGTTTCTATCCTTATCTCCAGATAGCACCGGTACGATCACACTTCGGGAAAACTCAACCCTGATGCCATAAGCCTGCTTCATTTGCCGCGAATCAATGCTATTGCGGCGTTGGTTCTGGGCCCACTCAATATATTTATATGGCGGTTTCTCATCGGACTCTCTCTCCCAGAGAATATCACCATCAACACTGTAGATCGTTTTTACTCTCTCTGGAGACTTTTCCTTCTGCACCAGATGGATCGTACCATCAGGCAATACCTCTTTTGCAGCTTTGTTCATAGCCCTCTGTTTTTTCTCTGCCTCGGTAAGTTTCGGCTTAGGTGCATATTTAACTTTTCTCGCTGGATCGATAACATAGTGCTTTCGAAAATACTCCTCAGCTATACCCAATGCCATGGCCTGTATGATCAATACAGCAGTCAAAAGCAGCAGCAGGTATGTCACTACTTTTGCGGGTATCGAAATAAATTTTACGATCTGTTCTGATTTCATAATAACAACTTCTCCACCTAAAATTCTTTACTCATAAACATATTAAAAAGCTGTACCAGCAAGACCGCCAAGCCTATCACGATAGTTATTGTAAACCCCAACAGACCCTGTGAAATAAAAGCTATGATCATTACAATGATCGCAAAGATCAGATAGAACATCTTCGTCCCAAACCATCTGCCTCTGCTAAGACCCGAAACAGCCGTACCGCTGTAGATCAAAATGCCTATCAGCACAAACGCCCATCCCTCTAAAAGAATGCGAAACGACAGCGGTATCGGGACAATATCTGGCCTCGTAAGATACTCATAATACAACGTCCATGGAATACCCAGACCAAGGATAAACGCCGTTACTGACGAAGCCAATTTAGCAAAAAATATCCCTTCCCTCCTTATCGAACGATGCAGAGTAAACGCCCATGTCTTTGAAAATTTCGGCATCCAGAACTGACGCACGCCCAAAGCAAGCCCCAAACCGATCGATGTAAAAAAGAACAAAGGACCACAGCTATTGGCCGGAGAATATTTTATGAATTGATAGGCTCGTACTGGCGAGTCCGCCATCTTGCCCCAATTGTCTGAATAGAACCAATGTGAACGCTGCGACATTATCACCATGGTCACAATAAAACCGAAAATCGCTATCGCAGCCAATATCCACGGCAAAGCTTCACGCAGTTCTTTTTTATAAATCGCCAAAAACTTCATCTTAACTTACCTCCCATTGAAATAATCTGCCGGCGGAGATCGATCTTGACGGGGTTCTTCATAAACGACAAAATGAAAAGGAGCTTGAATTGGTGTTGATAGGGGCCAGCGACGAGCAGATCGAGGCGTGGGCGAAGTCTTCGGGGGCGAAATTCTATAAGGAGATAGACAT
>DRGS01000200.1 GCA_011053245.1 Phycisphaerales bacterium | reverse complement strand
GACCTACGGTAACCAAGGATGGTGTTACAGTTGCCGAAGAGATCGAGCTTCGGCGCCGGTAAGCACCGCGATATCTTCCAGCATAGCTTTACGCTTGTCGCCATAACCCGGAGCTTTCACAGCCGCAACCTCAAGAACACCGCGAAGTTTATTAACCACCAGCGTAGAAAGCGCTTCGCCTTCGACGTCTTCGGCAACGATCAGCAGGGGCCTCTTGCTCTTTGCAATTGTCTCCAGAAGCGGAACCAGTTTCGATACGTTACTGATCTTTTCCTCGAAGATCAGGATGTACGGCTTGCTGAGTTCGCACGTCATATTATCCTGATTCGTTACGAAATGCGGCGAAAGATACCCGCGGTCAAACTGCATACCCTCAACATAATCCACCGTAGTATCGAGACTCTTACCCTCCTCGACTGTGATGACCCCGTCCTTACCGACACGCATGAAAGCCTCTGCCATGCGTTTGCCGATCTCTCTGTCGTTATTGGCGGAGATCGACGCGATATTGACGATGTCGTCTTTCTTGGTGATGTTGATGGGCTTGGCAATTGACTGCAGCTTTTCGGTCGCAGCCTTGATCGCCTTGGAAATACCCCGGTTGATAGCCATTGCGTCGGCTCCAGCGGCCAGATTCCGGAAAGCTTCCTTAAAGATAGCCTCCGTAAGTACCGTAGCTGTCGTCGTGCCGTCACCTGCAACCTTTGAGGTCTTGCTCGCCGCTTCCTTGACGAGTTTGGCCCCTAAGTTTTCCGTCTTGTCCAGAAGCTCGATCTCTTCGGCAACTGTAACACCATCCTTGGTTACCGTAGGTCCGCCCCAGCCCTTATCGATGATAGCGTTGCGACCGCGAGGCCCCAACGTCGACTTCACCGCCAAAGCCAGCTTCTCAACCCCGGCCAATAACGCGCTCCGTGCGTCAGATTCAAATGCTAAGTCTTTTACTGCCATAATAACTGGTACTCCTCATCATTAAACAATATTTATTGCGGAAACCGTTACACCTGTAAAAATACCCTTAAAACACTTTTCCCGCAGTCAAAATCGAAACTTACAACATGTTAGCACACAATATATGCAAACCCAGTACCAGTTTCGCTCCTCAAAGAAAGATACAAACGCGCATTTCGCGCAAGTAACTTAAAGAAAAGATGTTATGTGCAATAAATTTAACAAAATAAAGAAATGAAATAACCCTGCCAATGTCAAAACTGCCACTTTTACCGACTCCTACCCCGCCAATCCGCCATCTTGACAGGCAGAATAGGCAGTTTGGATATGACAGTTTTTGGGCTGGAAGCGGGTGAAATCCAGAAAAATCACAAAAATCTGAAAATATCTATACGAAAAACGGCCCCTGCCTTATCCTATATGTAGACAGTCGATTGTTCTTTAGCGAAGTAGCGAGATTTGATGATGCATGAAAAACTGCTGATGATGCGGTTCAACCGTGGCGATTGCCGCGTACTGCGCGATATATACGCTCTGTACAAGGATGAACTCGTCAGTCTCGCCAGCGCTCTTTTACATGATAAAACGTCAGCCGAAGATGCGGTCCACGATGTTTTCGCAAAGCTAATCGCCCGGCAGGAAACCTTGAAGATCACACAGAACCTCAGGCGATACCTCCTCTCAGCCGTAGCCAACGCTGCCCGCCAGCAGTATCGTTCGAAAAAGAATGACCCTAAGCTATCCTTGGACGCTCAGGATTTCCCAGAGATCGATACGAGCGATTCGCCGGATTCAGCCGCTATCGCCACCGAGCAAAAGCAGCATCTGGCAAGGGCTTTATCGGCACTGCCTTATGACCAGCGGGAAGTAATCCTGCTGCGGCATTTCAGCAGCTTGAGACTCAAGGCAATCGCATCTATCCAGGACGTTTCAATTAACACCGTACAAGGCCGATACCGGTATGGCCTTGAAAAACTGCGATCCCTCTTAAATGGAGAGTTACTATGAAATTTGCAGATATAGACAAACAAATTAAAAACAAATTAAAAACCACCGCCAGCCCAAATCTGGACCAGCGGATCGACAACCTGATAACCCGTGCAGAAAACACGCAAACTCAGAAGTCGAATACATGGAGAATAATTATGAATAACAAAATGACAAAATTCGCAGCAGCGGCGGCTATAATTTTAGCGGCGATGGCAATAGTCAATCAATTCGGTGGTTCGATTGATGGCTCAAGTGTCGTTTGGGCAGAGGTTGCTCAAGAAGTTCAGAATATTAGTACCTTTGCATGCCAACGAAAGGACTTGCAAATTACCGCTAGCAATGACCAGGTAGTCGAAACAATATCGATGATTTACAACTCATCAGAATACGGCAGCCGGCTGGATTCCTATAAAGATAACAATATTTACTCAAGCACCTATACTCTTTTGAGCGAGAAAACTGTAACTTGTATTTTCCCTGATATGAAAAAATATTTTCGACAACAATTGACCGAGAAAATGTTCAAAGAGGCAAATGGCAAAGGACCAAGAGAAATGGTCAGTCGCTTTTTTTCATTGGAATATGAAGAACTTGGTCGCACGACGATCAACGACATAGTAGTCGAAGGTATCGAAGTTAACGATCCAGCTATTTTATCAGCTAATTTTCCCGTTGAAAATATGCAAGCACGTCTATGGGTTGATATCGAGACAAATCTCCCGGTTCTTCTCGAAGCGGAATTCATTGCCCATGATGGAATGGTTGAGTTTGAAATCACAATGGATCAGTTTCAATGGAATATAGAATTTGAAAGAAGTCTATTCGAACCAAACATACCCGATGATTATGAAGGACTGAACTCTTTGGAAAGAAAGGAAAACTCAAAAGGATACATTGTAAGTAAAAAAGAATTGCCAGAGGATCAGCAAAAGGAAAGAGCAAGAGTTAAAGAAATATCACTGGATATTTTTCAAGCACTTGCAAATGAAGAAATGGAGAAGTTTTTTGATTTTTTACCACATGAGATTTTCAAACCACAAATTAAGCACTATGAACATCTTAGTGGCTTAGAAGTTGTGGACGTCAAAGAACCATATCAAGAAGATGGTTCTTCTAAGTGGGTTGTTCCATATGAGGTCAAGTTGCGAGATGACAACTTCAGGGAGGGGAGTCTGTATATTGCCTATTACACAAAATCAAAAAGATATATAATCACTGGCGGCTTAATAGAGTAGGTTGAATTCAAACAAGTAAAGTAACACTGGCAAGGCCGGGCAGCCGCAAAAAAGGAATAGAATACTTTTATAACATTGTTTTTGCATTATGATCAAAGGCCGGGCAATTCAGCTCGGCCTTTTTTATTGGCTTAAAATAGGTTAAAATCTCATAAATTTCATAAATAATTATTTTTCTTAAGGTAAAACAGCCCCCTTTGGTGTTGTATAAGTGACGGTCGTTAAGCGGTTTTTTGAGGATTTGAAGTGCTGGAAGATAAGCTACTCGTATGGAAGTTAAGACGTGGCAGTAAGGACGCCTTGCGGGCGATCTATGAAAAGTACAGAGACGATCTCTTGCGTATCGCAGCCGGGCTTTTAAGAGAAAGAGGTCTCGCCGAAGATGTGGTGCATGAGGTATTTATCGCATTTGCAGCTTCCGCAGCCAGCTTTACTCTTACCGGAAGCCTTAGAGGATACCTTACAACATGCGTCGCGAACAAAGCCCGTAACATCAACAGAACGATGTCCCGGCAGAAAACGGTAGGTCTCGATGAAATTGACCCGCCCGTTTCAGGCATGAGACGTCCCGACGAGTGGATCATCTATGATGAGCAGTTCCAGCAGGTTTGCAGTGCGATGGCACAGCTTCCCTTTGAGCAGTCAGAGGCGGTAGTTTTGCGTATACAAGGAGCAATGAAGTTCAGAGATATCGCAAAATTGCAGCAAACCTCAACAAAAACCGCTTTGAGCAGATACCGGTACGGACTGGATAAACTGCGGTCAATATTAAAAAGCGAGGTAATAAAATGAGATCGACAGACAATATAAGAAAAACAATTAAAAACACAAAGATCAAAACGAATCCAGAGGTCAGCAAGGCTGTATTAAACGACCTGCTTGACCAAATGGATCGTGCTGAAGGCATAAAAACAAATGCTCATCAGTCAAATACATGGAGACTAATTATGAATAACAAAATGACAAAATTCGCAACTGCGGCAGTGATTGTTATCGGCTTAGGCATGGCGGTAAATCTAATTGATAGGGCAGCAACCCCTGTTTGGGCGATTGAACAGTCTATTGAAGCAATGAAGAATTACCGTGGTATGCGTTACTCCGGTACGATTTCCATATCATGGAAAGACTTTTTCAAAGAGCAAGGTGTTGAGGATTTACCGGAACTTCCAGAATCTCTGGGCGAGTTTGAGATGTGGGCTCAGGCTGATGAGGAGCTTTCAAGATCTTCCGCAACAAAAATAATGTGTCAGGATAATATTATCATTTTAGGAAACAAGTTACAGACCTATGTGCAACTTGCTGATGGAACCACTTATGATATTCAGGGTGATATGATGAAAATTGATCCCTGGCCAACTTCCAAGCTGCTCAGGCATCTTAAGGATAATACGAGTACATGGACAGAACTCTATGGTATGAATGCTGAAACCGGAAAGGAGCGAATTTTTGTAAAGGGTGGCGAGCCAGAGAATAACAGATCATGGGAAATTGAATTTGATGCCGAGAGCAAGCTGTTGATCAGTATCAAGCAATGGAATCGAAGCGATAGCCATGAAGGAGAGCCAAATATCAACATCTGGAAGATCGTATATTATGAAGAGCTTCCAGATGACATATTTGAAATTGACTTGCCGGATTCAAGCAAGATCATAGCCGTTAATACACCACTTAACGATCCGGAGTATGGTATGGATGCAGAAGGGCTCACTCAGGAACAGGCGTGCTATAAAATAATAGAAGAACTTTGGCAGGCAATGTATGAACAAGACTTAGATAAGATTCGCAAATTAATTCCCATGACAGCCAAATGGAGCGACGAAATTCTTATATCCAATCTTGGACTCAATGATGGACCATCTGAACTTCTTGAAATGGGTCAAATTTACGAAAGCAAGATTGGTCCCGTAGTGCCCTGCACCATTCAGGCTAAAGACAAACAAATGATCATTGACTGGATAGTGATGTTTCGAGAAATCGACGGCAGTTCATCCTGTGTCATTTACAGCAATAAGGGCCAACCTCGACCTGTAGAATAATTATCATTTCAAGACCAATATAAAGGCCGGGTAATATAGCTCGGCCTTTTTTGTGGTTTTTGGTGCATATATTCCATGAATTCCCTTGCGGTTATCCAAAATCTTGTTAAAATGTCGTTTTACCTTATCGCAAATCAGGAGAGCATGTATGTTAGCGAAATTGTATAAACAAAAACGAATCCGGGATTCTTTTTGATACGACAGTCAGTCAAGCCATCTCGATGCCATAATGGCAATGTCAGTAAAGTTTACTGTGCCATTTAGGTCAAGATCGCCGACGAGATTCACTCGCTCTTTGTGCCAGTTTTCCGCAACCAAGCCAAAATCCTCAATTCCGATCACACCGCTGTCATCGAGGTCTGGGTCCATGGGATTGGGGAAATTAAACGGTGTGCCAAGCGTCTTGAAGTTAACTTTGAGCCATGGCTTGTTGGGCGACGAACAGTTTACCGTTACATTCGAAACACCTGTCGGTTTGGTCCAGCCGAATGTCGAAGCTGCCAGGCTTTTTACTAAATTACGGTTCGGGCCAAGTACATCTACAGAACTGCCGCCTTCGTAAACGATATAATCACCACTGTCGACCGAACCGCTTACGCTCAAGAAACCGGCACCTGTTGATAATTGCAGGTCCGTCAACTGCTCGTTTTTCTCAGACATAGCTCTGGCTTGTTTTATTGTAATCGAAGCGGTATTGCCGGAGGGTACATCGGTAATACCGAACGAGATCGTATCTATCGCATGGTATCTAAAGCCCTGGCGGATCGTGGTGTACGGGTTCTGGAACTTATTATAAAGGAAGTCGCGGTAATAATAGTCCGCCATCTCGAAGTCGGGTATCTCGACATATTTCCAGCCGGTAAAGTCGTTGGGTACAATATAGTGCCTTTGGTTCCCGGAGGATAATTCAGCATAGAAATATCCGCCCTGATTATTACCGTTTACCCAGAGACCTACACCTCTGTGATAAGAAAAATCGGTTACGGGAATACTCCAATTGGCCTGCTTCGGTGAAGAACTTGATGAAGTAAAAGTCCATTCCTGGCCATTTTGCGAAACGGACAGTCCCGAATCAATTGAAAAGTCCCCTACGCCTGAAGGTAGCAACTCGATATTTGAACTGTCGGCGTGATCATAATACGGCAGAACCCTCGCCTCGAAACGCAAGGACTGATTGGAGTAGGGATTATTAATGCTTATTGAAGAACCGTCGGCCTTTGCGAAATCGGTGGCGACCTTCGTGGGTGTAACTTGCCAGTTGTGATCATAGGCGTTAGATGAAGTCAAACGAAAAGTAGTATCGTAATCTTTCATCTGCTCTCTTTGTGCCTGGGTAAAGACACGCATCATCTTGGCTCTTTCCCATTTTTTGCATATATCGAGTATCTCACCGGTCTGGCCATTGCTGTCGAGTTCATCAACCGAGGACCAGAACCAGTAAGTCGCGTCATAAGCTGCCGCCTTGGCAAGCCACCACTGCCACTCATCCGGCGTCGAAGCATGCCACCCGCCATTGCGGCTGTCTTTTCTAAATGTTATCGCACCAAGGCCCTCCGGAACAAAATTCTCATCAGCTCCACCTATAAGATAGCCCTCAAAATACCTCTTGGGATAAAAATGCATCGGTTCACCGTTATTTGCAAACGATGCGACATACCATTCGTACTGGGGCAGCCCGCTTGAACTGTCCGTCGCCACATAATGATCAAAACCTTCGTACACCTTTGCCATAAATTTATTCATCCCCCAGCGTCCGCCGCACTCGATGGTCTCCAGGGCATCGAAACTCAACCGCCCGATATTGCAGTAGTTAACCAGGTCCGACATCTTATCGGCCACCTCCTGCAAAAGCGTACTGTCCGGATCGACCGCAAGATGGTTGTAAACCGTCAGCAGCCCCTTAACATCATCGCTGCTGCTATGACTTGACGAGGAAGTACCGTCCTGTCCCCTGCTGCATCCGCTAAGAACCCACGGAACACCGCTGTCATCATACGAGCCGACCTTGATAACCTCATTGCCGATCTGAATTTTTTCCCAACCCCAGATCGTCTGATAAACAGGCGGCCTTATCCCATGCCGCTTATCCGTATTCGTAGGAATAACCGTATCGGCATCCGGAATAAAATAAATCGTTCCGTCCGAAGAAGATATACTTGCCGATAGTGTGCCTTTGCCCCAGCTTGCCAATCGAGGATCGGGAATGGGCCTGACATAAACAGGGTCCGATCCCTTAAGTGAACAGCTTCCCGTATGTATCCCCAAAAGCATGCTCTTGCTCCAGAGCAGATCGGAAAAATCGCGAAGGCTATCCTTGCCGTTGGGCCAGTTACTCGTATTAACCGTATATGCACTGCTACCCTCCCACACGCCCTGCGGAAGATAGAAAACACCGATACCCCCCTGCTGACAATAATCGACAGCCCGGAGTTTTTCCATATCGCCGTTAAACCCGACATACATCTCGGACATACGCGCTACGTCATTATTGATCTTGGCGTACTGCCCGTCGTAAACCGGATGCGGCAAACCCTCAGCTTGTTCGATCTGCCCTATCGTCTCAAGCGTCTGCTCGCCCGGACATGCAAAGATCGCGAATCCTCCGATGGGATCCGATGCGCTATCTTCACGATGCCACAGATAACGCCACTCAACGCCGAAGTGCCCCATCGCCCACGTCATCCAATCGAGCGACAACACACCAACACCGACCTCGCTGCTGTAAATCGCCGGCACCGCCCCGGAGTATGTCGCCGACGATATTGACGGGCGGATATCAAATCGCAGCTTGACATCCGTAGCAGGGTCAAAACCAACAAGATCCACTATCTCAAACGTAATATAGTTTTCCTTTTCAACGACATCCAGCAACACCTGATACGCCCCGCCGGACGAACTTGCAAACAGCTTGCCCGTCTGTGTTCGATAAACTTCTCTTAAATACACATTACCTGTCTCTTATACACATCT
>DRGS01000199.1 GCA_011053245.1 Phycisphaerales bacterium | reverse complement strand
GCATATTACACTAACTGGCGACGAGCAGATCCAAACCCGGCCAATAGGCCCGCTGCTTAGATCCCTGACCGACCTTGGTGCAACCGCCATCGCCGACAACGCAAACGACAAGGCTCCGATCACCGTCTCAGGCAGACTCACCGGCGGAAAAACCACGATTGAATGCATCACCAGCCAGTACCTGTCCAGTTTACTCCTCGCTGCCCCGCTTGCCAAAGAAGATACCGAGATCACTGTAACCATGCTCAACGAACCGGATTATGTACAAATGACGCTCGACTGGCTCGACAAACAGGCCATCGAGTACCAAAACGACAACATGAAACACTTCAAGATCAAGGGAAACCAGAAATACACCCCGTTCGACACCACTATATGCGCCGATTTCTCCAGCGCAACTTTCTTCCTCTGCGCAGGCGCGATCCTCGACGCTGACATCACAATTACCGGCCTGGACTTTACCGACAGCCAGCCGGATAAACTCGTCGCGGACTATCTCCGAGCAATGGGAGCAAGCATCGAAATCGGCCCTGACAGCGTCAGAATTAGGAAAACGCCCCTCAAAGGCACAGAGATCGACATGAATCGCACCCCAGACGCCTTGCCGGCAATGGCCGTTACCGCCGCATTCGCTACCGGTGCGACGAAGCTCTTCAATGTCGCCCAAGCCAGGAACAAAGAGACCGACCGGATCGCATGTATGGCAACCGAACTGAAAAAAATCGGGATAGGGGTTGAAGAATTCGCCGATGGCCTTATAATACACCCTGAGAAATCGTTAAAGGCCGCTGATTTCAACGGATATGCCGACCACAGGATCGTAATGGCACTGAGCATAGCGGCTATGGCACTGGACGGTGAAAGTACGATAGATACCGCCGAAGCCATTAACGTCACTTTCCCGAATTATGTGGAATTGATGAAAAAACTCGGCGCAAAAATGGAAATGAATAACACTTAAGTATAGGAGTATTAACATGTTAGGATGTCACATTGGACGTTGTTTTCAAGTAACGATCTCCGGCGGTTCATATCAGGACGGCCTCTCAGCTATTATACACGGAGCGCCTCCCGGAATGCTGATAACAGAGCAGGAAGTTTACGGGGATCTGCTATTGAGGAAACCAGGTGCAGACGAACTTTCAAGCCCGCGTAAGGAGCCCGATCTGCCGGTTATCTACACAGGAATAAATGCCGCCGACACCGTAGAAGGTGCGGGAAATCACAATCATACCAACGGCACACCCATGACGATACTGATTCCCAACCTTGACAGGCACTTTATCCACATCAAACAGTATCAGGACACCAACCGCACACCACGGCCAGGCCACGCATCATACGCCTCATTCATGAAGTACGGCCCGGACGACGACGCGATAGGCGCAGGCATATTCAGCGGAAGATACACCTCGACCATCGTCGCAGCAGGCTATATCGCCAAACGCGTACTGAAAAAGTGCGGCATAGATGTATTTTCCTATGTCAAAGAAGCTGCCGGCGTCAGGTGTCCGGATATCGACCACGAAACAGCCCTCAAATACACCGAAAACTACAAGCAGATGCGAATGGACTATGACCCGTTCTACCAGGAAATTTACGTCAAGGGACGGATAACACCTGAAATGCGGTTTCTCGAAAAGACCACTATACTCGCAGAGATCGAAAAGGAGATCGACGACATCCGCGCTAAGGCACCCGCAATTGACCCCGCAGCCATACTCGAAAAATACGGCGTACATCACATAATAAACTGCCCCGACATCGACACCTCAAATGCCATGGTAGACGCTTGCAACAGAATATCGGCTACCGGGGACTCATCAGGCGGAGTAGTCGAAGTCGTCGTAACAGGAGCGCCCGCAGGACTCGGCGAACCCGTCTTTGACAAACTCGACGCAGAACTCGGAAGAATGTTAGGCATAGGTGCAGTAAAGGGCGTAGAAGTCGGTGCAGGATTCGCCGTAAAGGATATGACCGGTCACGAGAACAACGACCAGATCCACTCTGAAAACGGAAAGGTCATATTTGACTCCAACAACGCAGGAGGCATCACAGGAGGACTCACCACCGGCCAGCCCATCGTCGTAAAGCTCGCCGTAAAACCAACACCGACAATTGATAAACCGCAGCACACTATTGACAAATACACCCTCGAAAACAAGGACATGGCCGCTATAACACGTCGAGACCCCACAATAGCAGCACGGATCTGGCCCGTAGCCGAAAATTACACCGCGATGGTCATACTCGACCATCTCATTGCCCATTACGGATACCAGAAACTAAAAGGCATCGTCGCCGGTTAATACCAAACCCGGCAAAACATACGAACGAAAAAAAGGGACGCTGATCGAAAAGATCGGTGTCCCTTTTTGTTTTCACATTAAGTTGTACACCCTTACTGTTCCATCGCCGCGATTGCATCCTCTTCTGCCTCATCCTTGAGAATGATCGTCGGTTTGACCAGCACCAAAAGGATCTGCTTATCCTTAACTTCACTGCGGTTCGAGAAGAACCTGTTAAGGATCGGTATCTTGCTAAGGATCGGAATGCCCGACTCGATCTCTTTTTCTGCCGTAAGCGTAAGACCGCCCAAAAGAACCGTCCCTCTATCTGGAACCAGCACCCTCGTCTGAATGCTCGTATTCTCGGTTACAGGCTCTTCCCATGATGCAAATTGTGGTAAGCCAGCGACCTGATAGGGGATAGTATTGCCCAGACCCGCGTCAAGTTCATCCATCAACGATGTAATTATACGCAAGATAACATACTTCTTATCCGCCGTTATCGTCGGCGTAACGCTCATCATTATACCGGTTTGGATCTGATCTATTGTCTGTTCCAGATATTGAATAGCAAACGCTTGACCAGCAACGGTACCATCCGTTGTCGACGTATCAGTTGAAAGTGTTACATCCGAGACATAGGGACGATTCTTTATAACCGATATCGAACCGGTCTCACCGCTGAGTACCACCAACTTAGGCGCAGTCAATGTCTTGCTGTTGGCATGCATCTGCGTAGCCCGCACGGCAAAGTCAACTTCCAAATCGTCCAATATATCACCATAGGTAAACATAAAATCAAGTGCTGGATTAAGTGCTGCCGCCGCTCCCAGTGTACTCGAAATACGCGTATCATCTGCTGCCGTGGCTTCAAAAGACTTGAAACTACCACTAGGATCACTCGGTTTGAATTCTATGACACCGTCGTCACCGATCTTATGGATGCCTGTTTGCAACCGCTGTATATTAGTATCGATCCCTATATCCTCAAGGAAGTTTTCGTCAACAAGCAGGAATCTCGTTTCGATCGCGACCTGCTGGCCAATAAGAGCTATCATCTCAGCAAGGAACACCTTGATCTTCTCATGCACTTCAGGAGTCTGCCAGATGATCAACTGGCTACCGGAAAATTGCTGTATCGTCCCTTCGCCGCCGGCATCGTACCATGAATCCGGCTCGATCGTCTCCTGGATGATAAACATAACTTGATAGGCCCGATATTCGCTCTGATAGTTGCCGCCACCGCCTTGGCCGCCACCGCGACCGCCGCCACCGCCACCGAAACCACCGCCGCCGCCGCCGCCGAAACCACCGCCGCCACCGCCCTGACCGCCGCCGAAACCACCACCACCACCGCCACCGCGACCGCCACCGCCACCGAAACCACCACCCTGAAAATTAGCCGGAGCGCCGAACAATTCACTCCCATCAATGATCCGAGTTTCATAGCGAGTAGGCAGCGATTCTTTTGTCGCTATCGTAATAATACCGTCTTCAATCGCGAAATCCAACTCCGCAAGACCGCCGCCAACTGCCTGTAAAAGCCTCTCAAAACCCGTCCGCAAACGCACTGCCGACAAACTCTGACCGCTCATCTTAATAGGTTCTTCCTGACCGATGAACGCATTCTCATCGAGATCGCCCCATAACACCACTACCGTAAGCGGAGGCTCCGAAGAATTCACTAATATATCGATAGCGTCCGCCAAAGACATGTCAGGATTAAGCATTGACAGATCCACGATCTGGTCAAGTTGCTTGTAAACAACAACATCCTCAGGGCTTCGACCGGCCATGTCATCTTCTTTGCGACGCCTCGTAAGTTCCTGCCAGTTATCAGGATAGTTCATCGTACCCTGATAGGGGATACCGCTCTTCATCGACTCCAAAAGAAGTCCCAACTCCTCCTGGTCACTTTTCTTCTCTATCCGCAATTGCTCACGCCACCTGATAGTATCCTTCAGAGTAGCCTTAAGCACCTGCGCCTGGTTGTTCGTCGGTTCTATTGCAAGAATTTGCTCTAACTGCCCAAGGGCCTCCTCGTATCGCTTCTCGAGCAGAAAGCTTCTCGCCCGATCCATGTAGTCTTCTACCGCCTTAATTCTGCGATCCGCAGCCGTAGCACGGATACTTCTTTGAAGTTCCTCAGCATCTTTACGTTTCTGCTCTTGGCGAGCCTGTGTAAACTGCTGCTTGCGGCTTGCGATCTGCTCGTCAAGAAGCGTCAATTGAGAGAAATGCTGGCCATAAAGTTCGTCACCCAACAGCAGCCGGTTCTTGGTAATAGTCGAAAAACCCCTCGCTAATTCCTGTTTTGACAGGTCGAACTCATTTATCGCAAGTGCAGCTTCGGTCTTTCTTACCGAATCCGCAACTATCGCGCCGGTACGCTGCCTTAGTATTGCGTTGCGACGTTCAATTTCGCCTATGTATCCGGTCCCTACAGGCTTGGGAGTCACAACTTCAACTTCGACAACCTCTTCCAGCTCAACCTCTATTTCAACTTCTTCGACGATCGACTCTTCCGGAACAATCATTTCAACCACTGCTTCGGCAGGTTCCACTGGCACAATTACGTCAACCTCTTCTGGAATAATAATTTCAACTGCTTCGGCAGGTTCCGCCGGCACAATTACGTCAATCTCTTCCGGAACAATACCGCCGAGTATCTCGTTAAGCAGTTCCAGTTCGATATCTGCCGCCTCAGGTTCGAGCATTTCAGGCATCATCGGAACATCGTCAACGACCTCTACTTCGATCACCTCAAACGCCATACCTGAATCAACCGGCGACTGGGCCTCTTTGATCATGCTGAGATAATCCGAAGCCGTATAACCACTCAAAACGACCTCTACGCCCGAATCCTTAACTTCGCCAAAGAGCACCTTAGCTTGGTCCAACTG
>DRGS01000198.1 GCA_011053245.1 Phycisphaerales bacterium | reverse complement strand
CCTTTTAGCCCCCCGACCTGTCGGGGGGTTCACCCAACAAATACTAAAACCCTTTCACAACACAACCTGCCCCACCCAACTGTCAGGATTAGCAGCTATGTCACCAAAACCTAACGTCGTCATCGTAACAACTGAAAAATACAAGGCATGCACAAAATTTCTTATCGTATCATCCCCACCGTTAACCATTACAAAACGAGGCCACAACCAATAGACACACGCAAATGCCAACGCCAATCCAAAGAACCAACCCATTAGTCGCTTCGTGCTGATCCCGTAATCGCTCATAAACCAGAACAACTTTACTGGCCATTGCAAAGCACGTATTTACTTTTATTCGTTACCAACTGGTAACGCTACAGGTATCGAAAAAGTTAACTTTGAAAAAGAAACATTTTCTGCCTCTGACTTACCTTGCGCTCCGAGGCCAATACTACCAACCGCTATACCAATACCTCCCTTTTTTCCTGTCTTATCAGTAGCAGTAACAGCAACATCAAAGTGGACGAGATGAACAGGCCTTTTATAGTCTTTCCCTTTTTCTAAATACCCATATATCTTTCCAAACTCAATGGAGGCACCAGAAACATTCTTTGGATTCACAATAGTACCATCATCTGTAAGTTCAGCATTGCATTCTGAAATAGCACCTGAAATTTCAGTGATGGTCTCTTTTATAAATTCTTTTAAGTTCATTTTTTTTCATTCTCTTTCTTTTCTCTGTGTACCTCTTTTGCCTCTGTGGCAAATCTTTATAATTCTTTTTAAAAATCCGCGTTAATCCGCGAAATCTGCGGTTTATTTCACAATGGCACATTGTAAACTCACAATGCCACGATGTAAAGCCGCAATTTGACGATGTAAGCCCGCAATGCCTCGGAGTAAGCCGACAATGCCACGATGTAAGCCTGCAATGCCACGCTGAAAGCCGACACGCAGACCTATTTTCCCCATCTACTTGCTTGCAGAGGATGTAATACAATTTTTGAGTTTTTTAAACATAGGAGTAACTATGCAATGACGTACTACAAAACCCCCTTTTCTTGAAAGAAATGTCTCTGAACATCCGATTCGGTTTAATCTCATAAGTACCATGTCTAACTCACCCAAGGAAAGATTCAAATCTTTTGCAATATCAGTTGTAAATCGTTTCCACTTATTTTGCATATCGCTCACCCATTCAACCCCATTGGTTTCCTGAAATTCCTCAATCAGTAAAAGTATTTCCATTTCTCTATATGATAATTCTTCAAGCAAAGACAAGTATTCTTCAAATTCATCAACCGTTTCGTATCCTCCAACTCCAGTTACTACGGAATTAAGCAACCTTGCAAACATTCTTATTTTTTCATATCTTCTAGTTCCAACTGTTAATTGAACTACTTTCATAAAACAGTGGATATAATTTTCTGAGTGTGCGTGGTCAATTCCAATTACACCTTTATTTTTATTCATCTCATCTAGTAAAGCATCTAATCGACATTCTATCATTTTCTGCCATTTTTGACCGATTGCTGTATCAATAGCTGAACCAATACCCATGGGTATTAATTGAATGAGAGGTTTAATAATTTGATTGTTTTCATATCGCTTCACCAGACCATAAAGCACATCAGTGTTTTCCATATCTATTATTACCTTTCACGCCTAACACTAATTAGATTGATCCGCATAAGATACGGAACTTCGGTTTCCTATCCATATAAAACGCTGCTTCTTTGCCTAAAAGTCTCGTTTTTTGTTTTTTAACCTAACTCCCCTAAAACACAGGTATAATTAAAGGTGTCAGGAACCTTTTCCGAGGGGACAGCCACCTATTTCCTAACCAAAACTATCAATCTTCTCCTTGCAAAGTTTCTCAGTCACTTCATGCAACCGTTTAACGCCGTGAGCCAACTGTTCCAACTACTCTTTCGTTATCTCCCCTGACAACACCGAATCATTAACCAACACATTTTCTACATCAAACAACCGATTCTGTCAACATATTCCTCATCTAAAATCACAGATTCTTCGAAGCTGCGTAGCAGCGAAGTAGAACACAATAATTCCAAATCCTTGTAAATCGGTATTAAAACAGAGAAATTCCACACCTAAAGACTAAAAACTATTAATTCCACCCCTAACCCCTAAATACATCTTTTCTTCTTTTCCTTCGCCTCCTTTGTGCCCTTCATTCTGTTAGTAGTTTAATTATTGTAATCTTTATCTGTTCTTCGTGTGTTTCGTGCTCTTCGTGGTTCAAAAAAAAGAAATCTGTGTAATCTGCGAAATCCGCGGATAATTTCTTCCAAATGCGCTTGCACTATCCTGCTACGGACCAAAAAAATAAAAATTTTTTACTCCTTTCCCAACAACAACTTACCGTTTTCAACCCCCAAAAAAATCCCCAATTTTTGCATCAAACGCGCAAGTTCGTGCAAAGTATAGAGGGGGTATGTTTTTTTAGAAACAGATAAAAATGAATACAAAACAGCTAAATAAACTTTGTGTCCTTCCTTCTCTTCCTGGAATTTCTGCACTTAATATAGTCTCTGGCTGTGGTGAGCAAAGCTCACTTGCGGTAAGGAAAGGCCGTGATAGAAGTTTACTTCGTAGCAGGGTCTTTTCGTATCGCAATAGTCGGTTCAAAGAACCGGCCCAGCCAGATACCAACAACTTAATCTGTTCTTCGTGCTCTTCGTGTGCTTCGTGGTTCAAAAAAACGCATTTTAGTAGTTCTCGGTGGCCAAAAGTAGTTAAAATTCGTGCCTATTCGTGTCTATTCGTGGTTCCAGTAGTTAAATTGAAAAACAAAAACATGAAAAACAAAGCCAATTTCAACAGCATAAACTTTACCGCAACCTCTTGCAGCACAGCGACTTACAACGATTTATCCCCCAAAACCCAAAACGGAACGAACCCAAACGAAGCCAATTTAAAGCCAATTCCAAATACCCTAAAACCCTCGGATATTTCAGATAAACCCGCAAATCCACAAAAACTTTTTTTCGCAAAACGAACCCAATTTGAGCGACCCAAAAGTGTCGCAAGTAACTGCTGTAGAAAGGTTTACGATGCTTTACAAACAAAACGAAACGAACCCAAACGAACCCAATTAAAGCCAATCAAAGCCAATTTGCGGCACTTATTTCATGGCGAATCCAGACACAAAGATTCAGGTTGCCCCGCCGCCAAAAAGCGATTAAGATAAACAGAAAAGCATAACAGGTCTCAGCCCTATGTCCCATATATCCAAAATCAAGCTGCTATTTAGCTCCAGGCAAAAACCGACCCCGCTCGATACCGCTGCATTCTTTTTCAGCGGCGGACACATGGGAATTTTCACACTTGCACTACCCTTCGTGATAATGCTCATAGGCGGATCCGATAAGGATCTTGGTTTGTGCTTCGGATTAGGGACAATAGCATATCTGATCTCATGCCTGACCGTAGCAAAACACCTTGATAGATTCAGCCCCAAACGCACCCTGCAATTCAGTTCGATGTTTATAGCGTCGGCATTTGTGATGATCTTTATCTGCACCCGAATGTTTCTCGCCGGCAAATTACCATTCGGCCCGGTGCTAACCATTACGATCATAAATATTTTATCCTGTCTTGCGCTGGCACTTTTTTGGCCGCCGATGATGGGATGGGTGTCTATTGGTCATGAAGGACCGACACTTTCAAAACGCATGGGCATTTTCAACAGTTCATGGTCGTTGGCACTTGTAGTAAGCCCTCTGATCGCGGGCTATATCATACAGATCGATCCTACCATTGCCGTACTGACCGCTTCGGTGTTTGTGGTGGCGGCTTTTATCGCCATATCGGTCGCCCGCGAGCCTGAAAACCACAACAACTTCAATAGCCCATCTGACAAACACCAAGAGCTGGCAGAAACCACACACCCGTTAAATGGAGCGTTCTCCTCAATGACACGGCTGGCATTGGTAACCGGAAGCCTGGTCATAGCGCTTTTTAGAACACAATTCGCCCTGCTCTTCACTGAAAACCTTGGCTTTTCAAAACCACAATTCGGGATCGTAACAACTATGTTCTGCCTGGCCAACTTCATCGGATTTTACGTCACTGGAAAAACTAAAAACTGGCACCACAAACTAACGCCCGTCATCGTCTCTCAACTGATGACCGCGGCTGCAATGCTGATCATCATTTTTGCCAGGTCACTGCTCTCGCTATACACCGCCGCCATCTTCATCGGCATAAGCCAAAGCTTTATATATTCCTCACACCAGTTTTACTGCGTCTCAGGAAAAGCAAACAGGTCCGGCTCAATGGCTCTCCACGAAATCCTTATCGCCGCAGGATACGCTACAGGCAGTCTCGCAGGCGGTTACCTCGCCGAATACCTTTCGCGCTACTGGCCGTACGGATTTGCTCTTGCCGCAATACTGATCGCGATTGCGATACAAGTCGTCATCTTCACAAACCATAAAAAAACGCTTACACGGATTCAGGCAACTTGAGCTGACGATACCCTTTCGTCAGAGCCAAATTTGCGGTTACGATCTTTTCGCTAAACTCACGATCGGCCTTGCTGGTCGTACTTACCAGTTGTGACACATCATTACTCGACGAAACGATAGCGCCGGAAGGAACAAAGGCATTTGCGACCAGATCGACGCCCTGAACAACTGCTGAGGCATTGACGAATACTCCATCTGCCAATGCGGCTTTGTATACCACCGCCCTGAATCCGATGAAGCATTCCTTGCCAATAGTACACGGCCCGTGGACAACACACCCGTGAGCCAGTGATGTTCGCTCGCCGATAGTTACGGATGTCCCGCCAAGTGCGTGAATGATCACCCCGTCCTGAATATTACATTCAGCTCCAATCTCTATGGAATGAACTTGTCCTTTAGCGTCAGATTCATCTGCCCGGACAACTGCGTTTGGACCGACAAAAACTTCGGCCCCGATATGCACATTACCGATCACCTGAGCGGACGGATCGATATATGCCGTTGGATCTACTTTAGGCAAATCGCCATTTGTATTGGGTCGGATCATAATCTTAAACTCTCTGCAATCTCATATCATACCAATTACGAAAACATCCCTTATTCCTTTTTTTCGGCTTCCGTCTCTGCTTCGCCCTTCTGCTCTTCTTTCTCTTTGATGCGGATATTACCGATCAGTTCCGAGTCTCCATCCTCTATCAATTCCTCTAAACGCTGAGCCTGTTTCGCGGACTTCGTAAATATAAAACTACAATCCGAAGCGGCCGCTATTTGTGCCCTGTCGGGACTCGACTCGAGATAAGGTGCATTGATCAGAACATAGTCATAGCTTTCCGTCGCCGCCTGCACAAGGAGCTTAATATTCATGTGCATCGACCTCGTAAAGTTGTGAGCCGGCCATATCATCAGGTTCTCAACCGCCGTCTTTCGCGGACGCGGCTTCAAATGTTCTATATTCGGCTCGGTATCGATATCAAAAGCCTTTGCGACCGCATCGCGCCGCAAATCAAGATCGATCAAAAGGCATCTGTTCTCATTCTCTGCAAGTTCAATGGCGACATTAACAGGTATCGTTATCGGCAGACAATCCAGTCCGGCGCCGGCAAATAAAAAACTATTGTTTTTCTCGCCATACCGTTCTATCCTGTCGGTTATGATCTCGCAGTCATCTTCGCTGAGTCTTTCAAAACCTTCCTCGTCAACCTCCCCTTTCTTGTGGCCGCGTTTTTTAAGTATTTTTGTGACGACGATCACAACGATCAATAGAACGATAAAGGCTCCGGCGCATATCGAAACGATCAACCAGTTATTTTTTAAAAAATCGGCTATTTGGTCTATTGGAATTTTTTTGAAAAATTCTGACATAATTTAATTGGTTCCCCTGAATAACAGGGTATATTTCATTGCATAGTTTTTCAGAGGCCTCAATTATTCGCAAAACTTTGCCACGCGTAATCGCCGCGGGCAGCACTCCCGCACATACGCATAATATCGGCGGTCACGATGCCCGCAATTATCCGCTGCTGATCATTAGTCATCTCATCAACAGAATTAAAGGTGCCAGGAACCTTTTCTGGCCTCTCCCTGACTAACTTCGCTTCACTTATCGCAGGCACAACTCGACCCACAGGCTTTGCTACGGCAACAGTAACCTGTCTGACCGGCAAAGGCGTCACTAATTTTTTCGTTTCGGAAATAACCTCTCCGATAGTACCGCCGGGCTTTTCAATTGATACCGACCGAATCGGAGTAACCGTCGGACGCTTCCTGCGCACCGCAGCGACCTTCCGCTGTTCCTTCAATATCTGTTCGCCAAGATTGAACGCCGGGATCACGCTCTTACTTTTCGCGTCATCCTTAGCGACGACCACTTCCGGCTCATCTATCACGACGATCTCAATATCGTCATCTTTCGGCTTTTCAGCTTCTTTAACTTTAACCGGCGGTTCCTCTTTTTGTATTTTCACCTCCATCTTAGCAGCACCGTTACGTTTAGCCATGATCTCTTCGAATTTCGGAATGCGAAATTCTTTAGGTGCAGGTTTCACGTTCGCAGGTTTGATCTTAACTGGTACGGACCGCAACGCAACAACCTGTTTCGGTTTTGTCTGCGCCTTACTCACCGGCTCGACAGCGATAATATTCACCGCCAGTTTGCTGCTTTGTTTCGGTTTCTCCTGAACCTTCTCCGTCTCTTTCGACGAAGCAGGCGTTGCCGCTGCACGAAGTATGTCCACTTTGCATTGCATTATGTCGTTATCTGTTTGCTTTTTATTGTCTTCTGATTTTCGCATATTTTCCCTCCTGCTATTGGTTCATTTCGCCGGACCGATGACAAACTGTGTAAAGTCGCCGGGCCTGAACTCCTTGACAATGGCGTTTATGCCATCGACCGTCACGGCATTTACCGCGGCAATATCCTCATCGATGAGCCGGTATTGTTTCAGGTACACCCAGTTAAATCCCAGATCCACAAGCCTGCCCATAGGGGTTTCATTCTTTATCGTAAGAGCGCTTAACGCCTTGTTCTTGGCTTTTTGAAGTTCATCTTCGG
>DRGS01000197.1 GCA_011053245.1 Phycisphaerales bacterium | reverse complement strand
GATATGCGGTTTGACGTTCCGTGCATCGGGACAGAGACGGTAGAGAGTATCGCTCAAAACGGCGGCAAGTGCATCGTCGTCGAAAAGGATAAAACGATCATTATCGATAAACCCGAAACTATCGCCCTTGCCGACAAGTTAGGCATCGCTATCATAGGTTATTGAGAGTTCACGGAAAAGGAACCACGAATGAACACCAATGGGCACGAATTTTTATGTTAAATTCGAAATACTAATATCTAAATCCTAAACAAATACAAAATACTAATATGATAAATACAAAACATAAGTCCCTTCGGGACTTTAATGGGTTTGGGGAACCACGAAGCACACGAAGAGCACGAAAAAAAACAAGGGCAAAAGTTGATTAGCCAGATAAAAAAGATGGATGGTTTTACGAAGGTCAAGGTTTCGCGATGGAGCTTGCAGCTAAACCGGCGATTTCCCATATCCTTTGCGGGGGCGTGTGTGCCGGAGGGCGATACGTTCAACGGTGTACGCGGGCCGTTCGAACGGATAGCGGCGTCAAAATTCGCAAGGGTTTATAAAGGCGCTATCAATTTCAAGGATCGCAAATACAACGTTTATATTAAGCAGTACCTGTGCCGGTCGCCGGTCGATTTCCTAAAGCATCTGGTAAGGCTGTCACGCGCTGAGCGCAGCTTTAATGCGGCTATGATGTTAGCGGAGCATGGTCTAAGCAGCCCGGAGGTGATCGTTATGGGCTGTTTGAGGTTTGGACCGGTTACTTTTAAGAATTTTCTTATTACAAGCGATCTGGAAAACGCAAAGCCAGTTTATATTCTGCTTACCGAAAGTTTGAACAATACAGATAAACGCGCCTTTTTAGCTGCTCTGGGAACTACTATCGGAAAGATGCACGCAGCCAATATTTTCCACGGCGACCTCCGCCCGGGTAACGTATTAGCGGAAAGAAAAGACGACAAATGGCAGTTCCACTTCCTCGATAACGAACGAACAAGAAAATTTCAAAGCTTGCCGGATAGGCGCAGACTAAAGAACCTGACCCAGATAAATATGTTAGCAAATACCATATTAGCTAAAACCGACCGGATGAGATTCTACAAAAGCTACATTAAACAAAACCCCAACCTAACGCCCCGCCGCAAGACAATCGCACTGGCGACAGCGGCAAATACAAGAAAAAGAATGACAGGCAAGATCCCACAAGAACAGATATAGGAATAGTTATAAGGATTTAATAATGGAAAAAAGAAGAACTCGCCGTGATTTTCTTAGATATGTTGGCGCAGGCGCAGCAATGCTCTCCGTTAATGGATGTATTAATGCTCAAAGCCGGTTAAATACTTCGGTTAAACCCAATGTCGTCTTTATCATCGTTGATGATCTGGGACCTGTCGATCCTGGTTGCTATGGCGGTAACAAGCATAAACTTCCGACCCCGAATATTGACAGGATGGCCGCAGAGGGTATGCTGTTTACTCAGGCTTATTCCGGTTGTTGCGTTTGTGCCCCGGCTCGCAGCGTTCTTATGACCGGCAAGCACATGGGCCATACGACTGTACGCGGTAATCTTGGCGGCATCTCACTGTTGGCAGAGGATGTGACGGTCGCTGAGGTTCTCAAAAACGGCAACTATAAGGTCGGCGGATTCGGTAAATGGGGGATTGCGGCGATCGGAACACCCGGCGTACCGGAAAAGCACGGTTTCGATGAGTTCTTCGGATATTATCATCAGATCCATGCTCATAATTACTGGACAGACTACCTTTGGCACAACAGCCGGAAAGTGGAATTGAAAGGTCCAAAGGGCAGCAAGCAGCGGTACACTCATCATGTGATCTTTGAGCGGGCCAAGAAATTTATCCGTGACAATAAGCACCAGCCGTTCTTCTGTTATTGTCCCTGGACACCGCCGCACGGAAGTTGGCATATTCCCGATGATGACCCAACTATGGCTGAGTTGAAAGATAAGCCCTGGCCCAAAAATGCCAAGGTGTATGCAGCTATGGTAGCGATGGTTGACCGTCATCTGGGTGAGATTTTCGATCTGCTCAAAGAGCTGGAGATCGACGATAATACGGTAGTCTTTTTCTGTTCGGATAACGGCGGTTATCCTGCGTTTGGTAACTTCTTCGGCTCAAACGGTCCGTATCGCGGACAGAAGACAAACCTGTACGAAGGTGGGATCCGTATTCCATTGATCGCGCGCTGGCCCGGCAGGATCGCCGCGGGTAGCGAAAGCGACTTGTTATGGTATTTTGCCGATGTTATGCCGACCCTTGCGGATTTGACGGGGACGACCGAATTTATGCCTGATGATATTGATGGACTATCGACGGTACCGACTCTGACCGGCCGATCCGATAAGCAGGAAAAGCATGAATTTCTTTACTGGGAATACACACGTGTGGGCAACTGGCAAAAGTATACGTATGAGAAAAACGGTTTGCAGCAGGCCGTACGAATGGGTAAATGGAAGCTGGTCAGATTGAAGCAAAATGTCCCCTTCGAGCTTTATGATCTAAGCAAGGACATCGGAGAGAAGAACGATCTCGCCGCCATGTATCCGGCGATAGTAAATAAAATGGCTACGATCGCCAAACAACAGCACCAAGAGCCTGTCCCCCAAACCGAACCACCGGCCCCTAACGGGAAACGTTTTATATAAAAGCCTCGGCTGGGAAATGTTTGAAATAGTTTTGTAGCATGGGCAATTTTTTGTCCATGCTGATCTCTACTCGCAAAATGATAATAAGCAAGGGGGTTGTTTTCAAAAATCCGAAAAATGAAAATAAGTCACTTGTTCGCTTATCTGTTTCCGTACATTTGTTCGTAGTAGTTTTCGTAGTCTCCTGAGACGATGTGTTTTAGCCACTGGTCGTTTGCTAAGTACCAGTCTATGGTTCCGGCGATGCCCTCTTCGAATGTTACCGAGGGTGCCCAGTTTAGTTCGGTCATGATCTTTGTTGAATCTATGGCGTAACGTCTGTCGTGGCCGGGGCGGTCGGTGACGTGGGTTATCAGGTCCTTGCTCTTATCGAGATGCTCAAGTATCAAAGAGATGACTTCGAGGTTGGTCTTTTCGTTGTTGCCGCCTACGTTGAAGATCTGGCCGGGTTTGGCTTGGGTGAGTACTTTCCAGATGGCTGTGCAATGGTCGTAAACGTATAGCCAGTCGCGGACGTGGAGGCCGTCGCCGTATACGGGCAAGGATTTATCGTTGAGTGCGTTGTTTATCATCAGGGGGATCATCTTTTCGGGGAACTGGAATTGGCCATAGTTGTTCGAGCAGCGTGTGATGTTGTATTTGAGTCCCCAAGTATGGCCGAACGCGCAGACGAGATGGTCCGCTGACGCCTTGCTGGCTGAATACGGCGAGTTGGGGCTGATGGGGGTTTGCTCTGTGAACATGCCTGTTTCGCCGAGTGAGCCGTAGACCTCGTCGGTGGATATCTGGACGAATCTTTCGATGTCTTTTTCGAGGGCGGCTTTTAGCAGAGTAAGCGTTCCGGTTACGTTGGTGTCGATGAACAGACCCGGGTTAGTGAGCGAGCGGTCGACATGACTTTCGGCTGCGAAGTTTATGATGGCGTCGATCTTATGGTCGCCGATGAGGCTGGCAACGAGCGTTGCATCGCAGATGTCGCCCTTTACGAATTTGTGATTGGGGTTTTCCATATAGCCGGAAAGATTTTCAAGGTTGCCGGCGTAAGTAAGCGAGTCAAGATTGACGACGAAACAATCGGAATGCTCATCAAGAACCATCCGAACAAAATTGCTGCCGATAAACCCAGCACCGCCTGTAACAAGAATATTCATAGTTATCCTTACTATTTTGAAAGATAATTGTCTTTAATATATTTTTCCAAAGGCTGCTGCCATGGTTTTATGGGTTGGTCGAGTACGTTTTCGATCTTGCTGCAATCGAATCTGCTGCTTAAGGGGCGTTTGGCTGCGGTTACGAACTCATCGCTCTTACAGGAACTAAGGCTAACGTCCATCGCCAATTTATCGAACATGAACCTTGCCATTTCATATCTGCTGGTGAAACCTGCTGCGGCGAAGTGGAAAATCCCTTCGGGCAGGGTATCGAGTTTGAGGAAACTTACAATTGCATCAGCTACCTCTGTTGTTGCGGTCGGTGCGCCTATCTGGTCATCTACGACCTTGAGCGGTTTTCCAGCACTGGCGGCTCGGAGGAGTTTCTTTACGAAATTGGTTCCGGCGGCTCCGTAGGTCCACTCGACACGGATTATGCAGGATTTGCAACCGCTTGCGACAAGCTCTGTTTCACCGGCGAGTTTGCTGGCTCCATATGCGCTTAGAGCATTTGCCGCGTCGGTTTCGACATAAGGAGTATCGGATGTACCGTCAAAGACGAAGTCGGTACTTATGTGCAGAACCGATACACCGTTTTGCTTTGCGATATTGCCCAGCCGCCCTACCGCTTCTGCGTTGACCTTGAAAGCTAACTGACGCTCGGATTCTGCTTTTTCGACGTTTGTATATGCGGCGCAATTTACGATCACCTGCGCGCCTTCGATAGCGTTTGCGAGTTGGGCGTCATCGGTAATGTCAAATTCGGGCAGGTCGAAACCGCTAACGTCAAGACCGGCTTTTGTGCAAGCTGAGGACAGGTCAGTTCCTAACATGCCCTTTGCGCCTAAGATGACAACCCTGCCCATTAGATGTCCTCCGTCCGGGGCAGTTTGTCTTCAGAGATTTCCGAGAGGTTTGCAAGTGTCGCGTCCTTGGGCGAAACGGACGGGCCAGGTATAGGCCAATCGATAGCAATATCAGGATCGTCCCAACGGATACCGCCCTCGCAGGGGCCATTGTAATAATCCGTGCACTTATACGAAAAGACCGCTTCGTCGCTAAGTACGCAGAAGCCGTGAGCAAAACCGGGCGGAATATATATCTGCCGGTGATTGTCTTCAGAGATGATCGCCGAGGCCCACTTGCCGAATGTTGCGGAATCGAGGCGAATATCAACGGCAACGTCGAAGACCTCGCCTTTGAGAACCTGAATGAGTTTTCCCTGCTGGTGCGGATGCTGGTAATGAAGCCCTCGCAACACGCCTCTGGTCGAGTAGGAGACGTTGTCCTGAACAAAGGCAGCGTTTATTCCGGCATCTTCGTATCGTTGTTTGCTCCATGTTTCAATAAAACTGCCGCGGCTATCTGAGAAAACTTTCGGTTCGAAGATGATTACGCCGGGCAGATCCGTTTCGATAATATTCATTAGAAATCACCTCTGGTAACGAGTTCATTGAGGTACTTTCCGTAACCGTTTTTGTGCATAGGCGCCGCGAGTCGAAGAACCTGATCGGCATCGATGAGGGCAAGCCTTAGCGCGATCTCTTCGGGGCAGGCTATCATCAGGCCCTGCCGCTGCTGAACGGTTTGTACAAAATTTGACGCCTGGATCATCGAAGCGGGTGTCCCGGTATCGAGCCATGCTATTCCGCGACCGAGTATCTCGGCTTTGAGTTTGTCGTTCTGCAAGTACGCGTTGTTTACGGCAGTGATCTCCAATTCGCCACGGTCAGATGGTTCTATCGCGGCGGCGATGTCTGTTATATCCGAATCGTAAAAGTATAGGCCAACGGCGGCATAATTTGATTTTGGGCGGGCGGGCTTTTCCTCAATAGAGAGAACCTTGCCGCCATCTTTGAATTCTATTACACCGTAACGGGCAGGGTCGTTTACCCAGTATCCGAAGATCGTTGCGCCGGATCGCTGGCTGACGCCGCGTACCAAAGAATTCACTAAGCCTTGCCCGTAAAAGATGTTATCGCCGAGAATGAGGCAGGCGGGGCCGCCATTAATAAACTCCTTACCGATTATGAATGCCTGGGCCAAACCTTCTGGTTTGGGCTGTTCAGCGTATTCGAGGTTGATGCCCCACTGGCTGCCGTCACCTAAAAGATGCCGGAAAAGCGGCAAGTCCGTCGGCGTCGATACGATGAGGATGTCCCTTAGGCCAGCTAACATGAGCGTTGTTAGCGGGTAGTAGATCATCGGTTTGTCGTAAATCGGCAGAAGCTGCTTGCTTACGACGTCTGTCATCGGGCTTAGGCGTGTGCCGCTGCCGCCTGCGAGTATTATTCCCTTCATGCGTTTTTCCCTAAATCTGCTTGCCGGTTATTGTCAGCTGCGTCTCTACAGGTTTATTAACGCCTGAACTATAAAGAAAACCGGCTCTTAAGTCAATGTTTTAGCGAAAAAATATGTCCCTGGGGTTTAGATAAGTGAATCCGGGTGTTCGAGGTGTTTTTTTATTGCGTCGAGGAACTGTGCGGCGTCGGCTCCGTTTGCGATTCGATGATCGACGGAGATCGTCATATTCATGAACTTAGCCGTTTTCAATTCCCTGCCGGAAAATTCGGGAGCGTCTTTTATTCTTCCTACTCCGATGATGCTGCACTGGCCGGGGATGACTATGGGGATAAAGGAATCAACGCCGAATGCACCGAGGTTGCTAAGTGAGATGCAGCTATCCTCAAGGTCGTCGAGGGAGAGCTTGCCGGTTTGTGCTTTTGCGGTAAGTTGTGTCCTGTCGGAGGCGATTTGGCGCAAGGATTTGCAGTCGGCATCTTTTATGACCGGGGCTACGATGTCGCTACCGACGGCAACGGCAAAGCCGACGTTAATGTGCTCGGCGAGTGTTACGCAGTCACCTGTTAAGCTGCCACTCATTACGGGAAACTGGGATATAGAGATCGCGATGGCGCGAATGATCATGTCGTTGAAAGTAACGTCGGGTGCGGCGGCGGCGGAATCCTGGTTTAGCTGGTGTCTGAATTCGACGGCGCCAGTTACGTCGGCTGCGGCGGTGAGATAGAAACATGGGATGGTACGTTTTGACTGGAGCATTCGGCGGCCTGTGATCCGCTGGAGCCTGCTTAGCTTGTACGTTCCGCCGGGTTTGAACTCTTCGGCGGAATCGGAAGTTGAAGATGCCGCAGCGGTCTGGAGTTCAGCAGAGCTTGATACGTGCGGCTGGGAAAGGATGGCTTGGGATGCATTTGCCTGGGGGGGGCAAGCTATTAGTGAATCGATGTAGTCGGGGTCGATCTCTTCGGCTGGGTCTCCGATGATCATTATGGCCGCATCGACAGGGACGGTTTGCTCGTCGGATACGAGTATCTTTTTAACGTGGCCAGAAAGTGGGGATTCCAACTGGAGAGTCGCCTTGTCGGTTTCTATCTCGAATATGTTATCGCCGGCCTGGATGGCGTCGCCTTCTTTGATGAAAATATCGACGATCGTGCCTTCCTTCATGCTCTGGCCAAGTTTTGGGAGCCTGACTTCCTTTGCCATTTATTTTTCCTGTGAAATTCGTTTAATTTCGCATTTTTGAACAAGCTGACTATTCTACCAGTAAACGCTGTGGTTTCAAGCTTTTGTTCAGGTATTGGGGGCATCATAGACGATATAATTGTAAATCAGCGTTTTTTCGTGAATATTGCGTACCTGTGCGGAATTTTGGGTTAAATTATGTAGACATCGTGCTTTATGACCGAACTAATTAGATTATGACATTAGAAACTGAAATTAAATCATCGGCATCGGTCGAACTGAAAAGCGAATCGGATGGCAAGGCCATTTTGTGCATGTCCGGTCGTCTGGACTCGCAAGGTACGTCCGATATCTGGCGTAAGACGCTGCGGTTACTTCGTTCGAGCAATTGCGGTCATATCATCGTCGATGCCGCCGGTGTTGAGTATTGTGATGGATGCGGATTAGGGCTGTTGTTAGAGGTGTCGCTGTTAGGGCGGGAGAAGGGGTTCGAGGTTGAGATTCGTGGACTTAAAGCGGATTTTCAGAATCTGCTGGACATGTTCAATGCTGCCAAATTCGTCAAGACAAAAACCGAAGTAAAACATATTCGAGTTGCCGAGGATGTCGGACGGACAGCGGTTAATCTCTGGGATGATATTCGCGAGCAGGTCAGCTTTATCGGTGAATTGTGCGCCGCTTCTGTAAACGCGATCCGCCATCCCATGCAGATCCGGTGGAAGGATATGATGATAGCTATCGAACAGGCAGGCGCCAACGGGGTAGGCATCATTATTTTGATCGGTTTTCTTTTCGGGCTTATTATGGCTTTTAGCTCGGCGATGCCGTTGCGGCAATTCGGAGCTGAGATCTATGTATCCGATCTGGCAGCGATAGCACTTGTGCGGGTTCTTGGTCCGTTCATGACGGCGATCATCCTGGCTGGGCGTACAGGGTCTTCTTTTGCCGCGGAGCTTGGAACGATGAAGATCAACGATGAGATCGATGCGCTGGCGACTATGGGATTGGATCCTGTGCGTTTCCTCGTTGTACCGCGAGTTTTTGCTACGACAATAATATCGCCTTTGCTGGCTATATTGGCTATCCTTGCCGGACTTGTCGGGACTGCTGCGGTGATACTTTCGTTAGGGTATTCGATGGTTACGTTTGCCGGGCATGTTTTAGCGGCGATCGATGCCGGAGATATGATCGGCGGGCTTTTTAAGGCGGTGGTTTACGGATGGCTGATAGGTTCCATCGGCTGCTTGCGCGGACTGAAAACTGAAACGGGGGCAAGTGCGGTTGGTATCTCGACGACACGGTCGGTTGTTTGCAGTATCATTATGGTCGTTGTAGCCGAAGGTGTTTTTGCGGTGGTTTACTACTGCCTGGGTATTTGATATGGAAGCGAAGAAAGACAAAATAATAAGCGTTAAGAACTTTACCGCATCGTACGGTGAGACGGTGGTTCTTGATAATATATCCTTCGACGTTAATCACGGTGAAGTATTCGTCATTCTCGGCGGTTCCGGGTGCGGTAAGAGTACGCTGCTCAAACATATGATAGGTCTGTATGAACCGGTTGCGGGCGAGATATTTATCGATGGCAACGACATAGTCGGCGCAGAAGGCGATGAGCGGAAAAAAATACTCAACAAGATCGGCGTTATGTTCCAGAGCGGAGCGCTTTTCGGGTCGATGACCTTGTTGGAAAATGTTCGACTGGAACTGGAAGAGTATACCGACCTGCCGAAAGATGCTATGGACCTTATCGCGATGATGAAGCTTGAACTGGTGGGTTTGCGTGAATTCGCCGATTATATGCCCTCCGAGCTTAGCGGCGGGATGCAGAAGCGAGCGGCTATCGCAAGAGCAATGGTGATGGACCCGAAAATACTGTTCCTGGATGAGCCGAGCGCAGGGCTGGACCCGGTGACATCGGCGGACCTCGATCAGTTGATCGTGAACCTGGCGAGAAGCCTTAAGATGACGTTTGTGATAGTAACGCATGAACTGCCGAGCGTGTTTGCGGTGGCTGATACCGTGATAATGCTCGAAAAACAAGTAAAGAAGATCGTGGCGACGGGAACGCCGGACCAACTTCAGCAAAACGAAGATAATCCATGGGTCTGGCAGTTCTTCCACAGGTCTGTTAATATAAAAGCAGGTGACAAACTCCATGCCGTACTGGACGGCGAGGAAACTAACAAAAAAGAATAATCGGAACCGATAGAATGAGTACAAAAGCAAATCATTTTAAGATAGGCGTTTTTATAATAAGTACGATCGTCTTAGTGGTCATCTGTATTGTCGTATTAAGTGCAGGCGCATTGACACGCGATGTAATAGCGATGGAGACATATATCAACGAATCCGTGCAGGGATTGAGCGTCGGGTCGCCGGTGAAAAGACGCGGTGTCATGATCGGTTCGGTTAAAACGATATCCTTCGTCTCGCAGGAATATACAAAGGAGCTGGCGCCGGCGGAATTCGACAGGTACAGCAAATACGTCATGGTAACAATGGCGATCGACCGAGCCGCTTTTCCGGATGCCGTCGGCAAATACGACACGCTCGCAAGAAAGAGGATCGAACAATGGGTACAGAAAACCGGCCTCCGTCTCAAGCTCTCATACGAAGGTATTACCGGCATTGCCTACCTCGAGGTCGATTACGTTGACCCGGATCGATTTCCGCCTGTGCCACTGGCATGGGAACCGGATCGCCTTTATATACCGTCTGCACCGAGCCTGTTCGCGAATTTTACACAGTCGATCGATTCTATTTTCCAGGTGCTTGACCGGATCGATTTCGTAGGTGGCGCCGAGTCAATGAAACAGGCATTTACAACCTTTGATCAAGCTGTAAAAGACATACAGGTAGACAAATTGCGTGAGGAAATGCTTGGGCTTATGTCCGAGTTGCGAGAAACGAATCAAGCGGTGCTTGCAATGGTAGATCAGCCCGAAAAAACAAAACAGCCGGTTCGTATTCCGGAGACCGTAGCACGACTTGACATGTTGCTTGAGAGGATGGACAAATTCGTAATGAATCAGGAATCGGAGCTGTACGAGATCATAACCAATATCAGAGAGGCTACAGAGAACTTGCGTGACTTGACGGGATCCGCCAAGGAATACCCGGCGCAGTTTATCTTTGGATCCCCCCCTACCCGTTCGGAGACCGTAAAATGACAAATCACAAAAGACATCATCTTATACAATTTATTGGTATCACTCTGCTTGTCAGCATGATCTGTTCTGGCTGTGCGGGAATGCCGGGTACGAATCTGGAAAAACAACGGTACCTGCTCAATGTGCATCGCCAACCAGATCAATCCGAAACAACCGGGGAACTGGTGGTAAAGGTACGGAGGTTTCATGTCTCCAGCAGATTTTCGGGTAAGTCACTCACTTACCGATTTGGCGAGGTTAGTTACAAAGCAGACTTTTACAATGAGTTCCTTACAACGCCGGCATCGAATATAACCGAAGAAGCCACTAAGTGGCTCGGGGAAAGTGGAGTCTTTTCAGATGTCGCCCCCACGACGAGTACCGCCCAAGCCGATCTGCTCCTGGAAGGTTCGATAAGCAATCTTTACGGTGACTACCGCGTCAAAGGCAAGCCGCGTGCGGTCATGGGTGCCTGGTTTGTTTTGCTCGATAATGACGGGGCAATAGAATTTCGCAAAAGCTACGAGGCAATCGTAAAGTTAGGCTCAAACAAGCCGGATGAGTTGATCAAGGGACTTAGCGGCTGTCTTGCGGAAATCCTCACCGATCTCGAAACCGACCTGCGAGAAACTTACGGACAACGATAATTTGTACCATATATGCGAGTGTCATAAGGGTAAAAAAAAAGAAAGGCTGAAAGCACTTAGCCATCAGCCCCTCCTCCAAAAGGAGTTTTCATCACCCAATCTCCTCCTGATATATCCATCACCACTCCCAACTACTATATACTATTATATCTATTTGACGTTATGTGTCAAGGGAAATTTATAGGATTTTTTGAATTTTTTACCTGTGCATGCATTTTCTGGGTTGAAAAGGGATTATGCTGGACAAATCAACTGTGTTATTGTACATTATGGCAGCCCGAAAAACGCTGGTTTTGTGACAATAACGGTGATTTTTCGCAAAAGGCACCCGTAGCTCAACTGGATAGAGTATCGGTCTTCGAAACCGAAAGTTGCAGGTTCGAATCCTGCCGGGTGCGTTTTAATAGTCTTTAGTTTATGGTTTTTAGTTTTTAGTTAGGGATTTTTATGGCTGCGGAAGAAAAAGTTATGGTCGTTAAGCGGGAAGTTATTGAAGAGGTCGGGATGTTTCACGGGCTTAATTTTGATGTGGAAAAGTATCTCGAAAAGATCTTTGCGCCGGGGATGTTAAGTTTTATGCCGCGTTCCAAAGCGGAAACCAACCCAGACTATAAGCAGCTTATCCCCTATGTGATAATGACCTGCGACGGTAAATATCTCAGCTATGTACGCGGCGTAAAAGCAGGCGAAAAACGACTTGTCGACAAAAGGTCCATGGGTATTGGCGGACATATAAACCCGGTCGATACGAAGCCTCTGTTTAAACTAAGCCCCCGTGAAATATACCTTGAAGCTGCAACACGCGAAGTAATCGAAGAAGTAAACGTAAATGCTAACCACGTTGATAAGATAGTTGCTCTTCTCAACGATGACTCCAACGAAGTCGGACAGGTTCACCTCGGCGTGGTCCACTGTTGGAAGCTGGATTCACCTGATGATGTGACCAAGCGAGAACAAATGATCACAAAGATGAAATTTATGACCCCTGAAGAACTAAACGACGTTCGCGACAGCCTGGAGACATGGTCAAGCCTATGCCTCGATGGCCTAAGCAAGATGGCTGAATGCGGTTAATTACGTGTGATCATATCTTTCCGATATCCACTTTATACACGAAACCGCATTTTCCACAAGCTAATTTGTAGGGAAACGGCGGACATAGAAATAATCCAAATACAACATTAATAGCAACTACCAAGAAGTTTATGGTAGATTTCAACAAAAAAACTTCCTCAGAATTGCATGAAGGGCATTTTGGATAAACTAATCGAAATGATTGCTTGTCTTTCATAAATACCTCTATTATGAAAACTGAATTAATCTACACCTCAAGCAGAGCCGCCCATGAGTTTTATGAACTCACCGAATAGGTAATGTGAATCGTGCGGGCCGGGGGATGCTTCCGGGTGGTACTGGACGGCGAAAGCTTTGAGCTTTTTGCTGCGGACACCTTCAAGCGTATTGTCGTTTAGATTCATGTGCGTAAGCTCAACGCCCTGACCTTTCATCGAATCAAGATCGACGCAGAAGCCGTGGTTCTGGCTTGTGATCTCTATTGCGCTTGTGGCCAGATTCTTTACGGGGTGATTAGCTCCGCGGTGTCCGAATTTCAGCTTGTAAGTTTTGCCGCCTAAAGCGAGCGAAAGTATCTGATGCCCTAAACATATTCCGAAGATCGGAACTTTTCCCAAAAGCTCTTTGACGGTATCTATCGCATATGTTACAGGTGCAGGATCGCCCGGACCGTTACTTAGGAAAACTCCATCGGGTTTCATGGCGAGTATATCGGCGGCGCCGGTCCCAGCCGGAACAACGGTGACATCACAGTCGTGCGAGCACAGGCACCGGAGAATATTCTGCTTTATTCCGTAATCGACGGCGACAACTTTGTATTTCTTTTTCAGCTTGACCTTTTCATCGCTTAACACATCGACCACACCTTCGTTCCATGCGTAGGGCTTTTTCGCGGTTACATCTTTGACGATATCCCTGCCGACAAGCCCCGGGTACTTATCGAGAGTTTCTTTCAATTTTATAATGTCAAACTCGTCCGAGGAAATTATCCCCTTCATAGCGCCTTCGCTTCTGATATGCTTGACGAGTTTTCTGGTATCGATGCCCTCCAGGCCCACCACTTTATGCTTTGCGAGGTAATCGCTCAGCGACTGACCGTTTCGCCAGTTACTCGGGTAGTCGCAATTCTCCTTAACTATAAAGCCGCTTACGAAAAGTTTTCGCGACTCCCAATCCTCATCATTGGTTCCATAATTGCCAATCAGCGGATACGTCATCGTAATGATCTGCTCGTGATAAGATGGATCCGTCAGGATCTCCTGATAGCCGCTCATCGCAGTATTGAACACAACCTCACCGCACTTCTGGCCCTTAGCGCCAAACGAACGCCCTTCAAAAACCGTACCGTCTTCAAGTAATAAAATCGCCTTCACTCGTTAAGTTTCCTTACATCTAATACAATTACAATTTCAAAATCCGCTTTTGTGCGCGGCAAGTATCCCTACTTGTAATATGATTGAACGGGTTTAACTCCGACTTTCTTTTGTTTCATCGCCTCTATCGCTTTTACCACCGCGCCGCCGCCGCGTATCGTCGTAACGTAGGGTATCTGCCGGTCGAGGGCAGTTCGTCTTATCGAGAACGAATCCGTGATCGACTGCTTGCCAACGGTGGTGTTTATAATAAGATCGACCTCGCCGTTTATGATCGTATCGACAATATTCGGACGCCCTTCCGTGATCTTGAGAACCGGTTCGGCGGGTATATCCTTATCGTTAAGCACTTTGCATGTGCCCTTCGTCGCCAGTATCTTAAAGCCCATCTCATGGAGCTTTCGCGAGACGTCAACAGCCCTTTTGTGATCGTCTTCTTTAACGCTGACAAAAACCGTCCCTTCGGTCGGCAGTGAATTGCCCGCTGCCATCTGCGACTTCGCGAATGCGATACCGAAATCATCGGATATACCCATGACCTCACCTGTCGAAAGCATCTCAGGGCCGAGCAGCGTATCGATCCCGACGAACTTAAGGAACGGAAAGACCGCTTCTTTTACGGAATAATGGTCGCGAACAACTTCCTTCGTAAAGCCAAGCTCATCAAGCGTCATCCCCGCCATGACCTTGGCCGCCAGCTTTGCAAGCGGATGCCCGATAGCTTTACTCACAAACGGTATCGTCCGTGACGCACGCGGGTTCACTTCAAGTATATAAATCTCGTCGTCCTTGACAGCGAACTGAATATTCATCAGCCCTTTTACCTCAAGCCCAAAAGCCAGAAGCTTCGTCTGTCGCTTGATCTCGGTCAGAACCTTTGGCTTTATCGATATCGGCGGCAGCGAACATGCACTGTCACCTGAATGGACGCCGGCTTCTTCGATATGCTCCATTATCCCGCCGATCACGACTCGATTACCGTCACAGATCGCATCGACATCAAGCTCGGTAGCGTCACTGAGAAATTTATCTACCAATATCGGATGCTTACCCGAAGCGACAATGGCGTTTTCCACGCAGGCTTTCAAGGACGATTCGTCATAAACAATTTCCATCGCCCTGCCGCCCAAAACGAACGAGGGTCGAATAAGCAGCGGATACCCGAGTTTGCCCGCGATCTTGAGCGTCTCTTCGTAAGTTGTCGCCGTACCGCTGAAAGGCTGACGCAGCTTGAGTTTGTCAACGAGTTTGTTGAAACGTTTCCGGTCCTCGGCATGGTCGATACTGTCAGGCGATGTTCCGATTATCGGTACGCCGGCAGCTTCGAGAGAGGTCGCAAGTTTTAGCGGGGTCTGGCCGCCGAACTGAACGATGACGCCATCCGGTTTTTCCTTTTCGACGATGTTCATTACATCTTCAAATGTAAGCGGTTCGAAGTACAGCCTGTCGGATGTATCGTAATCGGTACTTACCGTTTCGGGGTTGCAGTTGACCATTATCGACTCGATCCCGATCTCACGCAACGCCATCGCCGCGTGAACACAGCAGTAATCAAACTCGATACCCTGCCCGATCCTGTTAGGACCGCCGCCTAAGATCATGATCTTGCGTTTATCGGTAGGATTAGCTTCGCATTCCGATTCGTAAGTCGAATACAGATACGGCGTAGCCGCTTCAAACTCGGCTCCGCAGGTATCGACCGTTTTGTAGACAGCGTTTACGCCAAGCCCCTGTCGATGTTTGCGAAACTTTGGCTCGTCGATCTTGAAGATCGAAGCGAGATACTTGTCGCTAAAGCCGTACTCTTTGATCCTACGCATCATTGCCTGATCGACCCTTGGTTCCTGAATAACATCAAGGATATCGTCGAACTCGAAACTGAGATCAAAGGTACTACTCTCGCAAAGATCGATCAGGCAATGATGCGTAGGATCAAAG
>DRGS01000196.1 GCA_011053245.1 Phycisphaerales bacterium | reverse complement strand
GGCATAAGTACCAGCGTTATCGTAAGCGTGATCCATATTTGTGTTAAACTTCGTGTGGACACTGACGACACTCTCAAGCACTAAATCACCAGTTAGGGTGGCCAGGAGACCAACGCCACGCGGGGCAACAGTTGAAACGTACGAGATCAGCACTTGCCCGCTTCCTATATCGGCAGCGGTGAAAACCATGTCAGCCATTGCCGGAGCGGCTATTGCCATAACCACTACCATTAATACAAACTTCCTCATAAAACACCTTCCTTTCTCTTCTCTCTAAATACAACATTTTCTATATATTACCAGCGGGGATACACACCCTCACTGGCCTCTTGGCGGTACACACCCTGACTTAACAGGGCCTTACATGTTTGTATATTAACAGAATGGCCCAAACAAGGCAAGAAAAAAATTGAAAAAAACGAAAATTTTTTGCACATTTGCGAAAATAATAGATAGCCTATGCCCGATAATCCCCCTCGCAGGGCTTATTCGCCGATTTTCCGCCTTTTCTGGCCTATAAAAAAGTTTTTTATCGGACATTTTTATTTGTCATTCGGCGGTAAAATGGTACAATCCCGGCGATGAAAGCACTAAAATTTCTGCACGGACGTCTGATATTTATCCGCTTGCTAATGTTAGCAGCGATGGCAGCTCTGATCTGCATCGGGGTCGCCATGATATACGCCTCGGGCAACCCCGCAGAAGACGCCGTTGACGCCGCAACCGCCCCACGAGCATGGCAAAAACAGATCGTTTACGCCCTCTGCGGCATCGCGATACTCATCGCTATGAACCTCGTCGATTACCGATGGCTCGGAGTAACCAGCTACTGGACATATTCGGCCATCCTCATCCTGCTGGCGATCCTTCTATTAGACAAATTCATCGATATCCCATTCGTACCCCTGATAAACGGCACACGAAGATGGATACGCATCCTCCCGGGCATCGACGTAAAGGTCCAGCCATCCGAATTCTGCAAGATCGCATACATACTCGCATTGGCCTGGTATCTGCGTTTTCGCAGCAATTATCGCAAATTCGGCGGTCTTATCGGACCTTTCGCCCTCACCCTGCTGGCAATAGTCCTGATCCTGTTCGAGCCGGACCTCGGAACCGTAATGCTCATGATGCCTATCCTCTTCGCCATGCTCTTCGTCGCAGGCGCAAGGGTCAAGCACCTCCTTATAATAGTATCGCTCGCCGTCGTGGTCAGCCCGGTCCTCTGGCATTTCATGCGCCCGTACCAGCGATTGCGAATATCGAGCGTACTCCTCCAGAACGACTACGTCTTCGCCCAAGCCGAAAAACACCCATACCTCGCAAACGTACTCGCAGGAGGACGCGACAACCTCAGCAGATGGGAACGCGACCAGGGATACCAGCTAATACACTCAAAATACGCCATCGCATCCGGAGGAATATGGGGATACGGCTTCAGAAAGGGCCCTTATATGCGGTACGACCTGCCGCCCGAACGCGACAACGACTTCATATTCGCCATCATCGCCCATCAATTGGGCCTCATCGGCTGCATGGTAACGCTCGGCCTCTATGGCGTCATCGTCTGGTGCGGCATCGAGATCGCGTGGCACAATACCGACCCGTTCGCCAGACTGGCATCTGTCGGAATAATCGCGATGTTCGCGGTCCAGGTGATCGTCAACGTCGGCATGACACTCGGCCTGATGCCCATAACCGGCCTGACCCTGCCCCTCGTAAGCTCCGGCGGATCGAGCATGGTCGTAAGCGTTATCGCAATAGGCATCCTGAACAACATCGGCAAATGGCGACCCTTCAGCGTAGCCGGAAAATCATTCGAAAACCACAACTAACAACAAGGCTCCGGGTTTGTCATTGCGAGGAGCGAAGCGACGTGGCAATCTCAGACTCAACAAATTAAATGAACCTACCCTTTACTCCGCCGACATTCTCATCTATAATCAAGCCATCTTTTCAAGGAAGAACAAATGCCCAATATATTAATCGCACTCGTAATAGTCCTGACCCTGCTGGTTATTGCCCTGCTGGTATTCCTCATCACGGCAAGCTCAGCCGCCAGACGTGACATCTCCGCCCAGAGCGCATCGATCGGCATGCTCCAGCAGCAGTTAGAGGGTATGAAAGGCTCACAGGACAACTTCCGCACTGCACTCGAAAAGAACCTCCAATCCGGCCAGCAGGATGTCGGCAAGCAACTCCGCTCCAGCCAGGACGTCCTCGCAAAGCTCCACACCCAGATCGGCCAGTTAAAAGGCTCCAGCGACCAGATGCTGCAATTAGGAACCGACGTCCGCAGCTTGCAGGACATCCTCAAGAACCCCAAGCTCCGCGGCCAATTAGGCGAAATGTCACTCGAAAAGATACTCTCCGAAATACTCCCAGCCTCCAGCTTCGCACTCCAGCACCATTTCAAGAACGGTAAGATCGTCGACGCACTCGTCAACATGCCCGATTACTCCGTCCCGGTAGACGCCAAATTTCCGCTGCCCGCTTTCGAAGCCATGATAAAAGCAGAAACCGAGGACGCCCAGGCAACCCTCCGCCGCCAGTTCCAAAGGGACATCATCAGCCACATCGACAAGATCGCCGAAAACTACATAAACCCCGACGAGGGAACCCTCGATTTCGCCCTGATGTACATCCCAGCCGAAAACGTCTATTACGAAACCATCGTCAAATACCCCACCGACAAAATCGACATCCTAAGCTACGCACTCGAAAAGAAGATCATCCCCGTCTCCCCCAACCTGCTCTACGCATACTTGATGACGATAGTGATGGGCCTCCACGGCTTGCAGATAGAAAAGCAAGCCTCCGAGATATATAGGAACCTGCGAAAACTCGTAAGAAGTTTTTCAGATTTCGGCGGAAAGTGGAACGTACTCGGCAAGCACCTGAAAAACGCCGCCAGCCAGTACGACGAGGGCCAAACAAAATTAGACAAATTCACAATGCAGCTCGACCACATCCAATCAGACAGCGATAAGAGTTAGCGCATGAAAAGAAAGATACTCGTAGCTACTACAAACCCCGGAAAAATGGCTGAACTTTCGGCTATGCTTGATGCTGATGTTCAGTGGGTTAGTCTGGCGGATTTCCCTGACGTCCCCGAGGTCAAAGAAGATGGCGAAACCTTCGCCGAAAACGCTCGCAAGAAAGCTTCCGGCTATGCACACGCTACCGGACTGTGGACCATCGCCGACGACTCCGGCCTCGTCATAGACGCACTCAATGGTGCCCCCGGAATACACTCGGCAAGATTCTCCGGAGACAAACCCGATAAAGCAGATAGAACGCTCATCGACGACCGTAACATCGAAAAGGTTCTTAAACTCATGAAAGATACACCCACCGAAAATAGAACCGCAAGATTCGTATGCAGCCTGTGCGCCGCATCCCCTGAAGAAATCCTCATTGAAACCACCGGCACCTTCGAAGGACAGATCGCCACCGAAAAACAAGGCCACAACGGCTTCGGCTACGACCCCATCTTTTACATCCCCCACCTCGCAAAAACCGTCGCCCAGATCGACGCCAACGAAAAGAATAAAATCTCTCACCGCGCAAAAGCGATCACCCAGCTAAAACCACAACTTGCCAAGTTGCTCTAACACCACTAATACCGGTACGGACTAAAAAACATCTCGTCCAGAGGCTCCGCTGTCATAGACGTCCATACGCCAAATCCAACTATCAATGCCGTCAGGATCGCCAGTGCAAGTATCGCCAGAAAACGCTTGTCATGCATTATGTTTTTAGTCTGCAGCACTATATCGCGCCGCCTCGGCGCATGCATATGATGAAACCAGTTTTTCATTCCCGCAACATGCATTACGCACCTCCCATTCTTCAAATACCTAAAGCCATTCCCTATCATACACCCCAACCGCACTCACACACAGCATCCGCACACAGCCACATACAACCGCATCGCTTAGTACAGATACGGACTATACGGCGTCCTCAGAAACGGCTCTGCCACGGGCCCCTGAGTCATAGCCGCCCATATCCCGAATCCCACGATCAACGCCGTCAGAGCCACCAATGCGAATATC
>DRGS01000195.1 GCA_011053245.1 Phycisphaerales bacterium | reverse complement strand
GGAAGTGACGGTGCAGATGGTGCATAACTTCGTGAACGGAGGCACCCGCCTGTATATAGCGTTACCATACCCATTATCCCTCGCCTTTCGCGTTCAAATGGCAGGTATCATTAACACTTCGTATAACCATCAACCCTTTGTAGTCATTCAACACGCTAAGGCTCGCCGCGCTAAGCGAAAAGCTATGCATCTTATCCATCCCAAATCCGCACAGATGGCATATCATAACCTTGATCACTCCGGCATGAACCACGACAGCGACCGTCCCCTCACGCCCGACCACTCTTTCCGTAGCCGCACTGACACGGCTCGTAAATTCCTCTACCGACTCACCCCCCGGAAACCGGAATGCATTAGGATTGGCAAACCACTCCTTCGATTCTTCGCCAAACTCCCGACATATCTCATCGAAGCTAAGACCTTCCCATTCCCCGAAATCGACCTCACGCAGATCGTCCACAGTTTCTGCATCGAGTGCCGCACTCTGCAATTTGGAGATTTCCTTCGCGGTATGCTGGCATCGGGTCATCGGGCTAACGATAAGCGTATCGATCTCGGTATCGGCCAATCGTTCTGCGATCAGTTTTGCCTGATCTTTACCCCTTTCGCTAAGCATCGCGTCCGTAGAACCGCAATAACGGGGCGGATTACCCATCTCTGTTTCACCGTGCCTGATTAGCAGGATCTTTCCCATTGCTCTGTCCTGTCTACACAAAAAAAGCCCGACCCTCGTGTTATGAAGGCCCAGCTTCGAACAGACACCATGAACCTTCCCTCGAAGTCATGCACCAACGATGCATGCAAGGTTTCCTGACTTCCGGATCATCCTACTCGCCGCGGCCTTCCCAGCAAATCATTAATGCCAGTGGCTCTAATCGCAACTTTCGTTCCCGGTTACAGTGGCGGGGCCGTGCCGGATTCTCACCGGCTTCCCTGTCTCAAAAAGACACACCAAATCTAACACCAACCACACCCCTCGTCAAGTTTTTTAAATATTTTTCTTGAAACATTCCACCACAACTGGTAAAAGCACTATTAGTTTCAGTATTCAGGAACACGGTTAGATTCCGTGGCGGACCCGCCGCTGTGATCGGGAAGATGCGTTTTAGGGCATAAAGCCAGCCACTGTCAGGACTTATCCTGATGGGAAGGTCGAAACGTTATCCATGACCCGTAAGCCAGAAGACCTGCTGAGACGTAACAACGGAAATCTGAAGGCAAAGGGTTTCGGCGGGTGTTAAACGCGCTCGCCGAAGCCCTTTTTTTTATGAAATGTATAGAAAAGTAAAAATTTTTAACACTCGAAAGGATTGAGAGATGAAGAAGCAGCAGACAAAGAAAACCAGAAAAGACGTCATCGCAACACGCAAAGCCTGCAAAACAGATGGAACCGGTCTTTCCCACTACATCCTCATGGATAAGAACACAAAGAAGTAGGAAGGCAAAAAAATGAATAACGCAGCAGCATCAACGGCCCCGTCAAGGGGTCGTTTTGTAAACACAGGTAACGGCCCTGCGCTCCAACCGATAGACATCGGCCACCGCAGCTACATCGGCCTCGTCGATCCCGACACCGCCTTCTGGTCACTCGTAAAGCGTAACAAACTCGCCGACACCATCACAGACGGCGACCTGCTAAGAGCCTACAAACGCAAGTCGAAAAAATTCGCCGAAGAGATGCACACCCTCCGCTTCGGCCTCAAACCATCCGGCGTCTATTTCAATCCCACCGAGCGATGCAATCTCAACTGCACCTACTGCTACATCCCGGAAGACATGCGACGCGATGGCAAACACATGTCCGAAAAGCAGCTCATCAAAGCGCTCGTAAAGATAAGAGCCTACTTCAAAACAGTGATCCCAAAAGGCTCTCGCAAACCAAACATCGTCTTCCACGGAGCAGAACCCCTGCTAAACAAAGAAGCAATGTTCGCCGGCATCGACAAGTTCAAAAAGGATTTCATTTTCGGCATACAGACCAACTCGACACTGCTCGACGATGAAGCAATCGACTTCCTTACCTCCCGGAACGTCAGCATAGGCCTTTCGCTCGATGCTCCCGTCGCCGCCATCTCCGACCGCACAAGAACCAGTTGGGCAGGCGAAGGCGTATACGATTCCGTCGTCAGCGCGATACATCGCCTAAAGGGCTACCACGCATGGAGCGTCATCTGCACTGTCACCAGCGAGAACATGCGTTCGCTCCCCAAACTCGTCGACTTCTACCACAAAAACGAGGTCCCAACCTGCCTGTTAAACGTCTTGCGTTGCACCCTCCCGTCCTCACGCTCGGTAAAACCAACCGATGCCTCCGCTGCCAAATACTTCATAGCCGCACTCGACAGAACCCATGAACTGTATAAGAAAACCGGCAGAAAACTCGTCGTCGGAAACTTCGCCAACATACTCGTAAGCATCCTCGCCCCCACAGCCAGACGCCTGATGTGCGACATCTCACCATGCGGAGGAGGCAGAAGCTTTTTCGCACTCGCCCCGGATGGCAATATGTTTCCATGCAGCGAGTTCATCGGATTAAAGGATTTCGCCGGCGGAAATATTTTCAAGAGCGACATCGCCAAAGTCCTCGAAAGCAAACCATTCAAACGCGTTACCGAAAGAAAAGTCGAAGACATCACCCCTTGCAACCGTTGTGCGATCAGACATTTTTGCGGCAGCCCCTGCCCCGCCGAGGCCCACGAAATGAACGGCGGCATGGACAAAACCGGCGCATTCTGCGAATTCTACGAAGAGCAAGCCCGCTACGCGTTCAGACTCATCGCAGACAACAAGCACGAAGCTTTTCTATGGGACAACTGGGACAAGGACACAAAAACAACATTCGACGCTGCAATGCTCTAAAATTTAAAATATAATTGCCCTCGGCAACCACTCGCGATACAATGCCGGCTCGTACTTGTTTAGATAAAGGATATTCGATGAAGCCATTAGATCGCGATTCGCGCATACAGACCAGTTGCCTCCTCATACTCACCGCCATTGCCATCGCCGCAGCCATGAAAATTTTCAGTGCCGTCCTCATACCCTTCGTTCTGGCCATATTCCTGACCTACTGCCTCACACCCGTCATTGATATCCAGGAAAAACGCCTAAAGATCCCCCGCCCACTCGCCATCCTGACAACCGTCCTCGTCGGCTGCTTGCTGATGTTCCTCGTCGGCATGCTAATATCAACCGCCATCGACGAAATATCCGCAAACAGGGACGATTACCAGGCCCAGATCGCCAAAATATTCGCATCCGTCACAGCGTCACCACTCTTCGTCCGCTTCGGCTTCGCGGATAGCGAAATGACCGAAACCCTCCTCAAGATACCAGCCGACACCGCAAGGACCATCTTCACAGCAACCGCAAACTCCATCATGTCCGTACTCTCAAACGGACTCCTCGTCTTGATCTTCATGATCTTCATGCTAACCGGAAAAAGCGCAATACACTCGGCCCCAGGCTCAGTACGATTCGAAATAGAAGGATGCATAAAACGCTACACCTTTACAATGGTCGCCACATCCGCTGTCACAGGAACACTCGTCGGTCTCGTACTCTCCCTCATCGGCGTTGACTTCGCATGGATGTTCGGATTCCTCGCGTTCCTCCTGAACTTCATTCCAAACATCGGATCGATCATCGCGACCATGCTCCCCATCCCCGTCGCCATACTCAGCCCCGAACTCTCATTAGCCGCAAAAATATTCGCCATCGTCATACCCACGATCATCCAGTTCGTCATCGGCAATATCATCCAGCCAAAGCTAATGGGCCAGTCACTCGACCTCCACCCAGTAGCCGTACTACTCTCACTGATCTTCTTCGGAGCCCTATGGGGCATCATCGGAATGTTCCTCGCCGCCCCAATCACCGCCGTACTAAGAATGCTCCTCGAAAAATTCGAATACACCAAGCCAATAGCGCTACTCCTCGCAGGAAGACCAGCCTTTACCACTCAAAACTCAAAATAAGTGCCATTTTCTCGTTTTCGCGATGAACTGCAAAAAAAAAGGCTTGCTACCATAAGCATAATGGCTATAATGCCGAAATTAAATAGAAGGGTTTTTGAACTATGTTAACACCAAAATGGATTCGTAGAGGCCTGCTATCGGCTATAATCGCAATTTGCTGCCTGCTGGCGGTCTTGCACATGCAAAATATTATAGACGTCGTGGCCACGTCGGTCTATGTATGGACCAGCATTATCGCATGCCTGCTCGCCATCGTAGACCTTCCAGTCTGGGAGATCACATTCCTCATCCTCATCGGCCCGTTTTGCATTGTAATATTCGATTGGCTCAAACAGTTCAGAATAAGCCCAACCCTGACCAACTTCGACAAGGTCGGCGGCCTCATCTGGCAATGGAAAGGGCTGCGAATATACACCTCACAGAATCCCGACAGAGATATCGCCTGCCATTGCCCCAAATGTGCAAACCACCTACACGTCCGCACAACAAAACGCACGTTCCGATGGGGCGGCGAAGAATATAAGCATCGCTTCTGCAGCACATTTTCCTGCCCGAACTGCAGAGGGGTCAACTACACATTCCCCTGGCATCACATATACCTCCTAAAGATGATCCAAGCCGAGGTCGTGCGAAAATACAACGCAAACAAGATATGCTTCTCCCACACCGCCTTTAGCCCATCGACCAGATCATACAAGGGCTTCATAAAACGCATGCTCGACAAACACCCGCTAACACTCCCAGCCGGCCTAAATGATAATACCCCCGCCGCTTAGAGCATATATACTGATCTATGACATCCCATTAAGATTCACGCGGACATCCCCATCCGCCAAAGAGAAACTCCCACGTTCCGCCAACGAGCTCACCGGCAGCACTGGCAACATCGCCGACCCACGTTAGTATCCCGCCGCCGACTTCGCCTGTACCTTCGATTATCCCGCCGCCAACTTCACCCGTAGCCTCGACGGTTTCACCAAACGCAGTGCCAACGGTCCCCGCCGTATCGCCTACGAATTCGGCTGCACCATCTATTGTGTTGGCCAGATCGCTTTTCTGCTCTACCGTCGCTACCGGTTGCGTCGATTGATCTCGGCCCTCGTATGCAGGCTCGGACACAGATATCCAGCGAGTCGGCCCGGCCATTGACGGACGGTACTCTCTTTCCGCAAGAGCTGGTGAAACCATTAAACCAACGATGATCACAACCAGTAATACTGTCAAAATGTTTCGATTCTTGCTCATTTTCGTTCTCCTTGTGTTAAAATTAATAAAAATGTCTCCCAAAGTATCACGTCATATATGATAGCTGAAACTGAATATCCTCGGTTTTTCAACCCGCATGTACTCAGCCATATCCATCTTTATCGCCTCTTCGTGCGTGCCGCTCTGGGACACGATATAATCGTCTGATTCAAGCCGGTCGTCCATGATAGTAGGCAAACCGTAGAAACTCCCGAAAGGAGGCTGTGCCCCTATATCGCAATCGGGAAACAGTCCCTCCAATTCAGATTCATTAGCTAATCTGACATCGTCGGCCCACAGCACACTTTTGAGCGTCTCAAAATCTATCAAACAGCATGCCGGAAGAACACACACATACGCTTGACCGTCAGCAAAGATAACCACCGGCTTGGCGACGTTCATGCCGTGAACATGCTCCTCCTGAGCAACCTCCTGAGCGGTAAACACCGCGTCATGGTGACTCAACTCATACCTCGCGGAATACTTGTCCAGCACATCGAGAACACTCATAATACACCCCGCTTGTAGTTGAAAAGGTTCATTCCAATTAAACCTGTCAAATAACAATACTCATAGTATGCGCACACACACCGCGGTAATAGAGCCTTATCTTCCGTCAGCTATTATTCACCGCCGCCAAAGAGAAACTCCCATGTACCGCCTATGACCTCGCCGATACCGACGACGATATCACCGAGAACTCCGCCGGTAGCTGAGACTGTTTCGCCAAACGCGGTCCCGACGGTCCCTGCCGTATCGCCTACGAAATCACCTGTATCACCGATCGCCACTGCCAGATCGCTTTTCGCTGCTACTGGCGCTGCAGGATTGTATCGAACTCTCGCCATAGCCGGCGAAACCGTTAAACCAACGATGATCAACACCAGCATAGCAACCATAATTTTTCGATTCTTGCTCATTTTCGTTCCCCGTAATATTCGGTCCCCAAAAAACTATCCCAATTACACTACTAACATTATACGCATATATTCCGCGCAGGGGTGTTTTTTCGCGGGGATTATACCAAAATCAGCAAAACGCATAGCGATAATCAGGATATGGAGTACGCGGGCGCTAGCCCGCAGCTCTACTCTCTACTTTCAACTCTCAGGCAAATGAAAATCAATACCAAGATACGCTAATATGCGTGTGGCCAGATTCTCACTGTTCTCCCATCCCCCGGTATATTCTTCATGGGGCGTAAGGCTGATCGTGAGTGCTTTGACGGTTCCGTCATCGATCTTTTTTCGCAGCGGCTTAAAACATGCCGATAAGTACGCTTCGGAAACCATCACATCCGTTTTCCAGTCTTTCCAGAAGAAATAATCAAGATCGATGTTTACTATCCACGGACCTTGATTCTTGTCTAAACTTTCACTGAAGCAGTTAGGAAGGTTCCACAGATCGATCTTGTAAACGCTATGAAAATTCGGGGCGTTCCTCTCTTCATGTGTCGCAAAATAGCAACGCTTTATAGCATCGCTAAACTTAGCAAAGTAGATCGATAGATAATTATCCCAACCAAAAACCGGGACTTCACCAAGCAGTTTATTCACTTCGTAAGCGTGGTGCAGGTATTCGTCAATTGTCAGATCCCATGACGCCGGCAGGTTATCCAGCAATTTCTCTATCTGGCTTTGGACTGTCTCCGTATGTAGATCTATGTGCAGAAGCGAGTGTGTGCGGTCCAGTTTCAATTCCTGAAGCCAACACCACAGAGCTACTCTATGGTTATCCATTACATAAACACAACCGCTGCGCCAAAGAAAATTCAGAGCGTATGTCCCTGAATAATTCCGGCCCTTAAAGGGGACGATCCAGCTTCCATTCATTTCTGATTCTCCTTTCCTGACTACCCCCCCCACAAGAAACAACTGCCTAACGATCCTTTAATAACCCAAATCGGTGTCAAGGTCAATAAAAATAAACATCGCAACCTGTCGCGTCGTAGTTTTACGAAGACGGAAGCGATCCCAAATCATTTAGCCCCGTATTCCTTCAATGCACCGGTAAGGGCCAAAGGCCTGCATACGCAGGCAATTTCTGCAATATCTTTATCCTTTTAATAAAAAATGCGAAGTTTCGGGAAGTATTGTCTGGGTTGTTTGTTATGTTGAGGAGTTTTTTGCCAGTACAAGGCACAGGCTTAATTCAAAACGTCGTCGTATCAGAATACTGCAAGTATTTGAATCTAAGCCGTCTAACGCAGTAATCGCAAAAAAGAACCGACATAACATCAACTCAGACATCTAACCCAAACGAAGCATTCCCCATTCTAAACCCTCAAACGTAAACACTTATAGCCTCCATCATCGCTTCTGATGAATGATATTATAGCAATCTAACAGTTGATTATCGAAAATCCGAAAAGCACCATTAATGATTTGCCTATCATAGAAATTGTGATTGCCGCCTATGACTCTTTTTTCTCCCAATAAGTACCAGACTAAATCTAAATCATTCTTGTCCAAGTAATCCATCAATACATCTTGTCTGAATTGTAACGCAAGAGATGGTTGCTGTCCCATAGGCGGAAAAGCTACTAATTCATCACTAGTATTATACCACTTTCCTACAGCCCCCTTCCATGAGAGACTTAATGCGTCAACAATCGATTTCTCTGGGAGTACTACCGAAACGCTATCATTTATTGAGCAATCATAATTTGCACCTTCTCTCGAATAAATATCGGTTGTAAGAAGGACATCCACAGGCATGCTATGGAAGTGATCCTCGCTTTTTATCCAATCGTTTCGGCCATAGTACGGTCTATTATAGTAATTAAATGCAGGAGACCAGAAATATTCACCTAAAAAGATGTCACCATAACCGCTGCCTCTTTCGGGCATCCTCAGATCCATAAAGTTCTGCTTTTTTAACCATGCGAACAGTGTGTCTGTATCGCTTTTTCTGACGAAATAACTGTGAATCATAAACCACATATTTTTCCTATATTTTTCGTACGGTTCTTCCTCTGGAGGATGTGGTTCCATAAAATTATAATATCCATCAAGCAATAGCCATTTCCTTTCGCCACAACCATTTACTTGAAGAATTCCTTTGAAATCTGGCATGTCACCTTCTTGGCTAACCCAACATTTGTTTGTTGCATATTGTTCCCAATCAATGTTGATTATAGGTAGAGATAAGCAATCACCCATTACATTTTTTGGGCTGTTTTCATTGAGATATGATGGGTCGATGTCACGGTAAAGACCCTGCCATGGTCCTTCATATTTGTTGTCATCATCAGAGTACTGGTTACCATATTCATAGTGATCACAAAGGTACGCCAAGAATTCATATAAAGCAATCCATTGGTATTTTTCAGACAACTTTTCTGGCCTATGACTATCATGCAAAGTATAGTGCATATCTTTATTTTTGTCGAATTCGTAATGAAGAGATGGACTCCAACCTAATTCCAAAATGCGATTAAAGATATAGGCTTCCGTAATAGAATTGTCAAAGAAATCGTATCTTTCAGGTGTGGGATTTTCGAGATAAGGCACTATTTCTTGGTGATACTGCAATGTTTTTTGTTTTCCGAGAGTCCGTAAAAACTTCTTTTCCGTCAAAGTCACTAATTTGTCAGGTTTATCTTCTGTCTCACCCGTCTCTATATTGTCAAGTTTTTCTTCCTGCACATGCAATATTAGGGCTATGCTAATAGCTTCTGACCTGGCATCTTTGTACTTATCAAAAGCTGTTTTTTGTCTTTCAGTAAGTGAAGCAATAAATACATTGTATCTATCCTCTTGTGTAATTTTTCGACATTTTCCAAATTTTATAGAGGACCAGCCGGTATTCCTCACCTTATATTTATTGAAATCCGATAGATCATTTGTAACTTGCCAATAAATACTTCGCAACGCTTTATATTCCAACGAATCGTCTTTTGATCTATAATCATATTTTTTTTCTAAATCTTTTTTGCTTGGTATATTGTCCGGCCACTTGCTTTGATACGGGGGGCGTATTTTGTCTTTATCGCATTTTATTTCGATATTGCGGCATAGTGCCAATTCGACAATGTTTCTTGCATAATCACGTAAGAGAATATGAGGGTATGGTTTACTATTACTGAAAACCGTATCATATACATACTGACTCATCTCCTTTAATGATCTATCGCTTGTTGACCGCATCGCACAGCCGTATGCAATCGCGTACAATCTTTCCTTAATATATAGGTCATCGACCTCGTTGAAATCAATAAGTAATTGCTTTATCAAATGCATCCTATCAGTAAGTAAATTAACCATTGCCTTTGTAGCCCTATCCCTAAGGAAACGCTGTGAAGTTGTGAGGAACCAAGCAAGCATTTTAGATGCACGAAGAACAGATTCATCTGTTATATGTTTCTTGTCATCATGGAACATCGCCCAATTAACAAGGCGGTAGGCCGGATCGCCCTCGTCTTGATAATATATATGGTTTGACCAAGCAACGTCGCGTTTTGGCATCGGTGATCTTAGCAGACGTTTATGGAAGAAATCAATATTAAAAGGGTGGTTCTCCAATGTTGCAACAGTAATATAAATATCAATGAGCCTATCATATAGATATTGCTCCTTTGAAATATGACTGTTGATATAGTCGTCGCATTTCTTGGTTATAGAATTTGGGTCACGCCAAATCAAACTTTCTAAGAAGGCCTCCTTAATCACAGTTTTGCCAGCATGTTTCGGCACTAAGCTGTGTAGATCAACCCCATATCTTTCTGGAATCTGAATAGACAATGCTTCGATAACTCCTCGATTATAGTAGAGTGATTGTTCATCAGAAAAAAGGCTTGTTAGATTAGAGGCTTTTCTAAAACTCTCGTTTGGTGACGAAAGCCCAATATATTTATCAATTAGAAATTTAGCGATCAAGTGATCTGTAAAACGTTCATATGCAAATCTAATTACATCTATATATAGTTCTTTGTGATATGCCATATCTTCACATATAAGATGTTCAGATTTAAGGTGACTATAAAGAGAGTTGTGATACCCTGTGCTTTTGTCTAAGTCTTCAAGAGCAAATTCAACTTCTTTTTCCGTTAGATATTGACGTTTTTTTGTGGCCATTACGCCGGCCAACAAGTTAACTGACTTCCATACAATCCTTTCATTTAGGTTGTAGTCTAAGTATTTTTTTCTGGACAGTTTTTTGTCTATAGAATTCACAAAGGTTTCATATATCTTTGTTATGTTGTGAAAGTCTCTCGGAAACTGTTTTATCTTTAAATTACATAAACCCTCACACAGGAGTTTTAGGAACAAGGGGTTTAGGAATTCAGGATTCAAAAGCGGGACACTTGGGTAATCAATTTTATAGTAGGTAAAAAACTTCTGAAAAGCCTCGTATTCCACCCCCTTAAAACCTTGATGAAAAGCTACTGAGACCAAGTCAGAGTCATTGAGAAGGTGGGCAGGAATAATATAATTTAGGTATGATTGTCTTATACTAACAACTATGCCAACCCACTTATACCTTCTTATGGACGAGAAAATACCTGTAAGGTGATCCGTCCAGAATTCTTTATCATAAGATTCATTTATGGCATCTAAGAATATCAGAGTTCGGACATGTGATGCTTCGCCTGCGGCATCAAGTATGCCCAACATCTCATCTGCTGTTTCACAATGAAATTGAAGTTGATCGATGATTTGCTTCCATGGATTAGCATTTCTAAAATGTTGTCCAAGCAATAGGACTGTTGGCATATTATTATTTATTCTATTCAAAGCAATGTCGCATAGTAGATGAGTCTTACCTGTACCGGCATCCCCACATAATATCATATTGGGTAGTATAGATAATCGAGCAAAACTACCATCTACATAGCATCTTAAGTTTCCAATAGCTTCCCTAATCATACGAAGATTATAATTCCACGAGCTGTATTCTGAACTGTAATAATCCCCTTTCCTCTTGTGTCCAAATTTTTCTTCATACTCCTTTTCTTCTAAGTCATGAATACTCCCATGGCATTCCCAAATCAGATCATTTACTTCACTGCAAATTGATTTGAGATTTTGCATGTCTACGATACATTCAGGTGATTTCGAAAATTCAAATAATAAAGAAAATAACTTCTGACATTTTTTAATAATATTAGAGACTGTCTCATAGAAAGGTACGTCTTGCTTATTTCTAGCTAAAGATTTTACTCTACGTTGTAATTTCCCTAACAATTCTCTGATCTTGGCGTGATATTTATCGTTTCTTCCCATTGCGTCAAAAAGTTCAGCAATTTCCAACTCAACATTTAGTTCCGGAGTATATCTCGGCCCTACATTTGAAATAGCATCATCGATCTGGTGTGACATGCTCATGTTAGTCAGAATATCTCTATTAAACCAAAAGAGATATCTCCCCCGATGCTCTTCTTTGCTTAACATCTGGAAAATTTCAGATTCACCCCAATATAAAAATTCAACAACCATGCCTTTTTCTTTGGCCAATTTCTGCCAACTTGCTACATGGTCATCCCATTTCTGCAAACAAGATTTTTTCCCTTCCTCCCTAGCATCAGGCCTGTCCATTGGTAGACAGATCGTGTACTTAGTTATGTTAGGATGTTTAGCTAGAACTGTTTTTACAGAATCATCAATCTGAGACCATTGATTACTATCAGGAGAACTCAGAAAAAATTTGGCTTGCCAGCAATGTTCAGCATCATTTGGCAATCTCCAAAAACACTCTGCTCCTGCATCAGGGGTGCCTTTTCGGATGAACAGAGATCCCTCTGGAAATACTTGGCATCTTGCTAATTGACAACATAATTCTTCAAAAGCGATGCGTTGCGATCCATCCCACGGCCTCAAATTTTCCCAGTTTAGACTCATTAAATTCTCCGACTTGAAGGTTTTATTCAGGCTTTTCCATTTTTAATCAACCTACCCCACAACTGCAAATTAATCAAGAAGAATCCTTGTCTGTATATCCGATTTTATCCCACAAAAATCTTTCTTCGTAGCTCAAAAAAACCACTTGACAAATAACACGAAGCTTTGTATAATGGCTAATTAACAATCAAGATAGATTATTGCGAGTAACGAGCATCCTGACTCTTTTTGCCAGGAGCAAAGAAACCGCTAAAAAGTGAAAATAATTGAAAAAAAATGAAAAAAACATGAAAAAACAACAAAAAACAGACTACTTTGAAAGCACTATAAAACCCTCACTTTTTCCAGGAGAACCCGCAAATCCGGGGAACCTTTTATTGAGGAACGAACCCAATTTCAACAGCCTAAAATTCACCGCAAGCCTTTGCAGCACAGTGGTTTACAACGATTTAAAAACAAAACCCCAAAAGGAAACGAACCCAAACGAACCCAATTAAAGCCAATTAAAGCCAATCCAAAGCCAATTTTACAACACGACGGAAAGTACCCACTGGATACAAAACGAGCCCGGCACGCTTATCCTCATTCGCTATGTCGGGCTCGATACCTTAAAAAGAGTAAAGGTCCTTTCGTAACTCAGGGAAACCTCTTTTTTACTTTTCCCTTTATCCGGTTCTTTAAAACCGTTCTACGCACTTGCGTATCACAAACTTCTACGACCCGCCCGCCGTGCGGTTCTTTTTTGTTGCAAATCGGAAAAAATTTATTACCCTCATTTTATGAACAAAACTACTAAATGGTTTTCAGATCGATGGCTGGTGTTTATCGCCCTGGCGGTCGTAACGCCGCTCGGCTTCGCCTGCAAGGGATATTTCGGCCACGTTCCCGTATGGTTTAACCATTACGGCGGCGGGGTGCTCTATGAGGTATTCTTTTGTCTTTTAGCGTTTTTATTCTGGTATAACCGCCGCTACATCACACCGATAGCGATTTGGGTACTGGCCATTACCTGCTCCCTGGAGTTCCTCCAACTCTGGCATCCGGATTTTTTAAACGCCGCCCGAGCCACCTTACCCGGCAAGATGTTATTAGGAACCACATTCGTCTGGTGGGACCTGCCCCATTATGTGATCGGCTGCGGACTCGGCTGGTTAATAATGAATTCAATATACAAGCGCAAGCCCAAAAGGAGTCCCGCTCAAATATGAAATCCGAACAAAAGTTAAATTCTCAACCTCAGCGCTTGTGGAAAGTTTACTTAGGATGCTCTGACGGATGCTCTCCGCCCTTTGGATGATCCTTTTTCCTTGGATGCTCTCCCTCAGGGTGTTCATTTCCGTTTACGGGAACCTTTTCCCAGATACCGTTTTTCTGACGCCAGGTATAGCGCTCCTTACCGGCTTCTTTGTGTATTGAGAATTCGGAAAATTCAAGGTTGTCTTTGTTCGTGCCGATCATGAATACATCCAGATCGTAAACTTTTTCTCTCGGAGTCCGGAAATCGGCACAAGCGAAATACTCGTTTTCAGCCGTACGGGCAAGTCTTTTTCGGTGAACCTTGTCGAGCGTAAGTTTCAGCTCCTCATCATTTACATCATCGTAAACAATAAAGTATCCGCCTTGTTCGTCGGCGGTTCGCTGGACATACTCCACGATCGCATCGGCAAGTTCGTCCTTTGTCAATTGCCCGTTTTCATCGGTTTGCGTAGGATGCTCTTCCGGGCTTCCGGTGGGATGCTCTTCCTTTTTGCAACCCTGAACCGCGCAGAGCAGCATCAAGACGACCGTACTGAGAACTATGAGCGATTTGTTTTTCTTTTGTGTGAACATTTTGTGCTCCTTTCATCTCTAAAAAACATTAAAAGTTTACATTGCTAAAACACTTAATTGATTTAGCAGACGCCGCTCCATTTGTTCATGAATCTTCAAATCAGGGACACGATCTTCAATAGGCATCTGTAAATCGAAAACCTGCGAAGGACAATATTGGCAAACCAGACATGCCTTTTCGTAGATCATCTGGTCCAACACACTAATAGCCGCACGCACCACGTGATTTCCAGTTTGCGTGAGTTGCCGGCTGTGGTATTCGCTAAGCCTTTCGAACCATTGTTGCAGATCATCGAGCATAACAGCTCCGCAGTTTACGCCAAAAACGAGCAGGTCACAAACTTCGTCGAGATCATATTCTTCATTTGTCATTGCCATAATCCTCTATATGCGTTTGTTTTGGTGTTTTCGATACTTCGCACTAAGATACGTTGGGGGATATTTTGCGGCTATCGGGAAAAGCCTGAAAGAAACTGTCAAAATTCCCTAATGTCACCTTTAATCGTACCTGATAGGTCTTGTCCGCAATTTAAGGTTATGCGAAACGGCGTACGAGTAAGACATTAGGGTTTTGCTTAGGCACATATCAGGAGAATCCTGATATGCCGATGATGAACAAAAGTGTAAACTCTGACATAGGATACCGAATTGTAGAATGCAAACATGAGGTTTAACGTACTTTTGACGATAGCGCCTTTTATGTAGCGGTTGTTGGCAGGGACGGTATGTCGTGTCAGGATGACTTACTTACGAACCTTCTTTAAGGGAAAGAAAGGAAGGTTTCAAATGAAAGTCTTCATGGTCGGATGGGAGTTTCCGCCTTTCATAAGCGGCGGATTGGGTACAGCGTGCTATGGTTTGACCAGGGCGATGGATGAATTAGGAATAGATGTAATATTCGCAATGCCAAAGGCAACCGGCGCTGCCGGCAGTAACGCAAAAATGTTAGCTGCGGTAGGTGAGCCGGGTAGTTACGGGCAGATGGGATCCTACGAATTCAAACATGTAAAATTCAAAATAACGGAATCCGCGCTCCAAGCCTATGGCGACCCCGAAACTTTTAAGCGGCGTTTGAAAGATCTTACCGAGCAAAAGCTCTGCGGCTGCCAGACCGAGTGCGGCGGTTTTGATATAAATGAAGACGCGATGCGCTATGGACAAAATATTTACAGTGAAGTCAACCGATACGCCCGCGCCATAGCACGCCTTGCAGGGCGCGAAGATTTCGATGTCGTTCACGCCCACGATTGGATGACATACCCCGCAGGAGTAGCCGCCGCCAGAGTCAGTGGCAAACCGCTGGTTGTCCAGGTCCATTCAACCGAATTTGACCGAAGCGGCGAGAACATAAATCAGATGGTTTACGACATTGAGCGATACGGTATGCACGCCGCCAAAAAGGTCATCGCCGTAAGCAATTACACACGAAATATTCTGATAGACCGCTACGCTGTGTCACCTGAAAAAATAGAGGTTGTTTATAACGGCGTCATACAGGATCTTCGCAGTAAGCCGGACGGTACGCAGATACAAACCGGCGATAAGGTCGTACTTTTCCTCGGCAGGATCACAATGCAAAAGGGCCCGGAATACTTCATAGCCGCCGCGCGAAAAGTTCTCGATGTAATTGACAATGTAAAATTCGTCATGGCAGGCTCCGGCGATATGATGCGTAGGATGATCGACATGGCCGCCAGCGCAGGAATAGGGCATAAGGTACTGTTCACCGGGTTCCTCTCGGGCGACCAGTTGCAAAAAGTCTATTCAATGGCCGATCTTTATGTGATGCCCTCTGTTTCGGAACCGTTTGGGATTGCTCCTTTAGAGGCGATTAATCATGACGTTCCGACATTGATCAGCAAGCAAAGCGGAGTTTCCGAAGTTCTTTGCCATGCCCTGAAAGTCGATTTCTGGGACATCGATGAGATGACCAATAAGATAGTAGCCGTTCTTCGCTATCCGCCGCTTGAGGCAACGCTCCGAAAAGAATCGCAACGAGAGGTCACACGCCTCAACTGGCAGGATTCAGCGCGTAATTGTGTGCGAGTATATAATCAGGTACTCTCGGCTTAAGAGACGTACCGGAAAGGTAGGCCTATGGCTTCGATATGTTTTTATTTTCAAGTGCATCAACCTTACAGATTGCGGCATTATACCATCTTTGACGAGGACAGTAATTATTTCAACGACCATGCCAACATGTCGGTGTTTCGAAAGGTCGCGCAAAAGTGTTACCTGCCCGCAAACCGGCTCTTGCTGAAACTCATTCACAGGCACGCCGGAAAATTCAAAATTTCATACAGCATAACAGGAGTGGTTCTGGAACAGATGCAGCGGTATCTGCCCGAAGTGATGGACAGCTTTATAGAACTTTCGCAAACCGGCTGTGTGGAATTCATGGCAGAAACTTATTATCACAGCTTGTGTTCCTTGTACTCTCATGACGAATTCGAGTTCCAGGTCAACAAGCACAGGGACACGATCGAAACCCTTTTCGGCCAAAGACCCAGAATATTCAGGAACACCGAATTAATATACAACAACGATCTTGTCAACATGGTCGAACGAGTTGGCGGGTTCGACGCGATAATCACCGAAGGAGCCGACCACATTTTAGGTTATCGAAGCCCCGCCTTCGTTTACAAGCCCGTCGGCGATCACGATATTAAGCTCCTCCTGAAAAATTATGCACTCAGCGACGACATAGCCTTCAGATTCTCCAACCGCTCATGGTCCGAGTGGCCCGTAACCGCCGAAAAATTCGCCTACTGGGTAAACTGCATAAACGGCAACGGCTATTCGACAAATCTCTTCATGGACTATGAGACCTTTGGCGAGCACCAGTGGGCCGATACCGGAATATTCGATTTTCTCGAACACCTCCCCGGCGAGCTTTTGAAACATCCCGACAACGACTTTAAGACCCCGAGCGAGGTCATCGATGCGTACGAAGCCGTCGGGACAATAGATGTTCCGCATATTATCAGTTGGGCCGACCTGGAAAGGGACCTCTCAGCATGGCTCGGTAATGCGATGCAGGTCAACGCACTCGATGAGCTTTACCGCATGGAAGCGATGGTCAAGGCTTCCGGCGACCAGCAGATCGTCAACGACTGGCGAAAGCTCCAGACATCCGACCATTTCTATTACATGTGTACAAAATATTTCTCCGACGGTGATGTGCACAAATATTTCAATCCTTACGATTCGCCTTATGACTCGTACATCAATTATATGAATGTCTTGAGCAATCTTAACGAAAGATGCAGGAACGCGTCAGATCGTAAGATGGAAATAAAACAAACCGGACAACATGCAGGCCAACAGGCAGCTTACCTATGAGGACACGACGATGGGCAGATTACACATCATTTCAACCGACAGCGAACCGTTCAGTTCCAGAGCAGAAGCCGGTCGATTATTGGCGGAGCAATTGGAGCAGTTTCGCGGAAAAGAAACCGTCGTATGCGGCATACCCAGAGGAGGAGTTGTAATTGCCCGCCAATTGGCCGAGACTCTCGATGTCCCCATGGACATTGTTCTTTCGCATAAGTTAGGCGCACCCGGCAATCCGGAACTTGCCATTGGCGCAGTTTGTGAGGACGGTAAGCTGTTCGTCGACGAGGTCATCAGTTCCTATGTCGGAGCCAACAACAGTTACATCGAAAACGAAAAAACAAACCAGCTCTCCCAGATGTCGGCAAGGGTTCATCGATGTAGAGAGATCCTTGAGAAAGTGCCGCTCGAAGGACGCACCGTCATAGTGACCGACGACGGCATTGCAACCGGCGCAACGATGCAAGCCGCAATATGGGCCGTTCGTCAGGACCGAGCCGATAGAGTTATCGTAGCCGTCCCCGTAGGCCCGGCCGATTCGATCAAAAAACTCGCTGAAGACGCTGACGAGATCGTATGCCTGAAGATGCCGCCATATTTCGGAGCTATCGGAAGGTTCTACCTCGAATTCACTCAGGTCGACGACGATGAGTTGATGGAGATACTAAAAAGTCAGAGCAAACGTCGAGGTAAAGAATGAATACGGAACTATTGAAAAGAGCCGTCGATCTTACTAAAGAGATCGGGCACTGTTTTATTGCAACGGCTGATGAAACGGGACGTCCGCACATAGCCGCTGCCGGTAAGCTCAGTTATCTGGATACAGATCATGTTGAGATTACCGAATGGTTCTGTCCGGCAACTATTGCCAACGTAGAGAAAAACACCTCTGCCACGATCATCGCCTGGGACAGTGTAGATGATGTTGGCTATCAGCTTGCCGGGAAGGTGGAAAGGGTGGCAGATGTTGCTGTCCTTGACGGCTATGCGCCTGAATATGATATTGAGCCTTTGCCGCAGGTACAGCGGCGGCTGACACTCGATATTGAAAGAGTGGTAGATTTTAAGCTTGGACCGCACAGTGATATGGAACTACACGAGTCTGGTTCTGAGAAGAAAAAGTGAAAAATTTTAGATAATTCAGCCCTTAATTTTGATGCTTTGTGCCAAAGGGATAGTCAGATGGCTGGTGCAAAAGAACATGACAGACAGGAAAGAGAAGTTGACATTGCTATCGACGAAAATGTTAGCATAAAGGGGAGTTTGTCTGTGGTGGCTGGCTCTGAGGGGATAGTTATTTTTGCGCACGGCAGTGGTAGTGGAAGATTTAGCTCGCGCAACCGCTATGTGGCTCAAGTATTGCAGGATAATGGGCTGTCAACTTTACTGATCGATCTTCTGACAGAAGACGAAGAGTTGATCGATATAAAAACACGTCAGTTGCGTTTCGATATAGATATGCTTTCCTGCCGGCTTATTGGGACCGCACTGTGGGTAATGAAAGATGACGAAACAAAGCGATTAAAGATAGGTTATTACGGTGCCAGTACGGGAGCGGCGGCAGCGCTGATAGCTGCTGCTGAAATGGTCGATACGACAGGCGCGGTTGTCTCCAGAGGCGGGCGACCCGATCTTGCTGGTAAGGCACTTTCACGGGTTATCGCGCCAACACTCCTTATCGTTGGCGGCAATGACCCTGTAGTTATTGATATTAATGAGCAGGCAATTGTTCAGTTGTCCGGGGAGAAAAAAATGGTGATCATCCCAGGCGCCGGCCATCTGTTTGAAGAACCAGGCGCGCTTGAGCAGGTAGCGAAAGAGACTTCGGAGTGGTTCGTCCATAATCTTTGTCGTCATAAGATACGCACAGGAGGACATCATGAGATTTAAAAGTATTTTCGTTTGTCCGAGATACCCGGAAAAGCTCAAACGTCTCTATATGCTTGCGTGCAACCTCTGGTGTACGTGGGATTACGATGCGGTCAATCTGTTCTACCGGATAGACACGCCGCTTTTCAGAGAGGTCAATCACAACCCGTTAAGGTTCCTGCACAGTTTGAGTAAGAAAAGACTCGATGCTCTCGCCGAAGACGACGGTTTCCTGTTCGAATTTGAAAAGGTCTGGGATAAGTTTCAGCACTATCTCAAATTCGCGGGCACGTTTAAGGATGAGTGCTCGGGTAAGTGCGATGTCGGCGAAGAAGATACCATCGCATACTTCTCAATGGAATTCGGCTTACACGAGTGCATACCGATCTACGCCGGCGGATTAGGCGTACTTTCCGGCGACTTCCTCAAGGGAGCCTCCGACCTTGGATTGCCCGTTGTCGGTATCGGCCTGCTGTATAAGCACGGATACTTCACACAGCACATCGACCACAACGGCTATCAGCAGGAAGTATTCACCAGATTCGAAAATCATCCTATACCCATCAGGGAACTTCATGACGCAGACGGCAATTGCGCCCATGTCAACGTACCTGTTTTAGGCGAAGATGTCAAAGTTAAGCTCTGGAATATCGACGTCGGCAAGGCCCGTCTGATACTCCTCGACACAAACCTCGAAGACAATCCGCCGCACCTGCGGGATATAACCAGCGAGCTATATATAAGTGATACCAACAACAGATTGCAGCAGGAGCTTATTCTCGGAATAGGCGGG
>DRGS01000194.1 GCA_011053245.1 Phycisphaerales bacterium | reverse complement strand
GAGCAGCAGGTAAAGACAGCGTATCGGCAGGTGATCTCATCAACGCCAATATCGATGTTGTGATGTGTCACGATGTTACGACGCCGCCTGCTATATCCATGCTCAAAAAAAACGGTATCGATAAGGTTTTCGACCCGGACAAGATCGTGGTAACGCCGGACCATTTTCAGCCGGCTAAGGATATTAAAAGCGCTGAACTTCATAAACGACTGGACAATTGGGTGAAGGAAAAGGGTATCAAGAACTATTACCCGGTCGGCAAAGCTGGTGTATGTCATGCGATTCTGCCAGAGCAGGGTCATATCAAGCCCGGCGAAGTTATCGTTGGCGGCGACTCGCATACCTGCACATACGGCGCGTTTGCGGCGTTTAGCAGCGGGATAGGCTCGACCGATCTCGCGGCGGCTATCGCTACGGGTCAGCTTTGGTTCAAGGTTCCGGAAGTGATGAAGATCGTGCTCAACGGTGCGCTCGCTAAGGGCGTTTACAGCAAAGATGTCATCATTGCAGTCATCACGAAGATCGGCGTTGACGGAGCACTCTATAAGGCTATGGAGTTTACCGGCGACACCTTGAAAGATATGACGATGGAAGCGAGAATGACGATCACTAACATGGTCATCGAAGCCGGCGGCAAGAACGGTACGATAGCGTTTGACGATGTAACGAAAGCCTATCTCGACGCCCACCTTAAGGATAGCAATGCCGATTATACGGTTTTCGAGTCCGATGCGGATGCTGTTTATGAATCTGTTGTTGAGATCGATTGTTCCAAGCTCGAACCGATGGTCGCTAAACCGCATCTGCCCAGTAACGGTGCCCCAATAAGTGAATGTGCCGGTTTAGAGATGGACCAGTCGTATATTGGAAGCTGCACGAACGGTCGCATTGAAGATATGCGGATCGCAGCGGAGATCATAAAGGGCAAACAGGTCGCTATACGCACCATCGTTGTGCCTGCGACGCCTGTGATCTGGAAGCAGATGATGGATGAGGGTATCAGCGAGATATTCTACGAAGCCGGCTGTGTGGTAAGCGCACCGACCTGCGGAGCGTGTCTGGGCGGATTTATGGGCATACTCGCCGCGGGCGAAAGATGCGTAAGCACAACGAACAGAAACTTCGTCGGAAGAATGGGAAGCCCAAAAAGCGAAGTATACCTGGCAAGCCCAGCAACAGCGGCAGCAAGCGCAATCGAAGGGAAACTTGTAGACCCGAGGAAATACTTATAGGCGATTTTTTATCCACGGATTTCGCGGATTTACACGGATTAAAAAAGTTATTAACGAAAAAGGTGAGCTATGAAAGAAGTAAAAAAACCAATGTTGACCTTGCCAATAGTGGCAACCATTGCGGCTTTATTTGCTATGATTTCTTTGGGTCTTGCGGTTAGTCAAAACGAAATGAAATTAGGACTAAGGCTTATGTCGATAGTGTCAGGTTCACTGGTTATATTTTTTAGCTTAGCTCAATGGCCTATTTACTTAAAGCAATATATTGATTATAGATTTCAGGAAATAGAGAAAGAAAAACAAGAGGTTTAGATTATGGCTAAGGCGCATGTTTATAAACGTGATCATATTAATACGGATGAGATAATTCCGGCAAGGTATTTGAACACTGACGATGTTGCCGAACTTGCTATGCATTGTATGGAAGATTTGGACACAGACTTCATGGACAAATGCAAAGCGGGCGATATTATCGTAGCCGGTGACGATTTCGGCTGTGGTTCCAGTAGAGAGCACGCTGTGTGGGCCTTGCAGGGAGCTAAGGTCGGAGCGGTTATCGCACAGACGTTTGCACGGATATTTTATCGCAACTGCATTAACTGTGGATTCTATCCGGTCGAACTGGCGGATGCGACCAATAAGATCAGCGATGGCGACGATATCGAAATCGATTATGCAAACGGTGTGATCGATAACAAAACACAGGGAACAAGGGTAGAGTTTAAACCGCTGCCTGATTTCGCAATAGAGATCATAAATGACGGCGGACTATTAAAGCATATTAGCAAAAAGTAAGTTTAGAAAGGGTAAAATTCAATGAAGTCGTATAAGATTGCGGTGATGCCTGGTGATGGAACCGGGCCGGAAGTGACTGTTGAGGCTGTTAAGGTGATGGATGCCGCAGCGGCAAAATTTGGTTTTAAGGTTGAAAAGACCGATTTCGATTTCGGTGGCGAACGCTATATGAAGACCGGCGAGACGCTGCCGGATAGCGGTGTAGAGGAACTTCGTAAGTTCGATTCGATCCTGCTTGGCGCTATCGGCCATCCGGACGTTGCCCCTGGTATCCTTGAAAAGGGAATTCTCTTAAAGGCTCGTTTCGAACTGGATCAATACATTAACCTGCGTCCGGTCAAACTCTTTCCAGGCGTTGACTGCCCGCTGAAAGATAAGACTCCGGAGGACATCGATTACGTTGTCGTTCGCGAGAACACCGGCGATGCATACACCGGCACAGGCGGGTTTACGCTTAAGGGTACGCCCAATGAAGTTGCAGTTCAGTCGGCAGTTTATAACCGTTTTCAGGTTGACCGCTGTTTGAAGTATGCTTTTGAATATACCAGAAAACACGGCAAAAAAGCTCGCGGCATCGGCGACGAGAATACGCTCGGCTTGGTCGGTAAGACTAACGTGCTTACATACATCTATGACCTGTGGGACAGGGCTTTCAACGAGATGGGCGAAAAGGATTATCCCGATATTCGCCGCGACTACTATCACGTTGACGCTACCTGCATGTGGATGGTCAAAAGCCCTGAATGGTTCGATGTTCTCGTAACCGGCAACATGTTCGGCGACATCATCACGGACCTGGGCGCTATCACACAGGGCGGAATGGGCATCGCTGCCGGCGGCAACATTAACCCGGAAGGCGTCAGCATGTTCGAGCCTATCGGCGGAAGCGCTCCAAAGTACACCGGCCAGGGCGTCATCAATCCATTGGCTGCTGTTTGTGCAATGGCCATGATGCTGGAAACCCTTGGCGAGCAGGAAGCCGCTAACAAGATCGAAACGGCGGTCAGGACCGTAACCGGCGAAAAACTTAAATCGTTAGCTGCCGGCAAAATGGGGTATTCGACCAGCGAAGTTGGCGACCTGGTCGCTGAACTCGTTG
>DRGS01000193.1 GCA_011053245.1 Phycisphaerales bacterium | reverse complement strand
TTATCGCTGCGCCGCGGAATGGTACTATCTCGCAAACCGTTGTTATAAACCGTTTTTTCGATGAAATTATTCAAGGCGATCGCCTGATCGCTCGTAAGGTCCAGATGCGATTCGAAAGGAGGTAGTTGGGCGACGGCTAAATGACGGCGTTGTAATAAACCAGCAAGGTGTTGCGAAATTGCCATTTGCAGAGTCAAATCCTTGTGGATTATAAGAACAGCTTATTTTATGACTTATCTTTGCTTATAGAGATATATTTTTAAAAAAAAGGTTGCAGAGATTTCGTCGCTTAAGTATTTGTCAAATAAGGCGTTACGATCAGGGTGGTTTTCCGGACCCGGGTTATCATACTTTTATTATACTACTTAGGGTTGACGAACCGATTTCATTATGCTATTATAGTGATATATGGCAATTCGAGCGAAAGCAGTTAAGAAAAGCCCTGCAAGGGCTAAAAAAAAGACCTCCTCCATCAGTAAGGTAAAGAACAAAAGAGCTTTTAAGACATATAGCAAAGCACTGCGGTACCTGTTCGATAAAACTGACTATGAGCGACAGCGGAAGCTGCGCTATAATGTTACGGCGTTCGATCTTGGGCGTATGGAAAACCTGCTTAAGGATCTGGGGGATCCACACGAGAAGATAGTGACCGTACATATCGCCGGGACCAAAGGTAAAGGCTCAACAGCCACTATGTTAGGCAAGATGCTCGAAGCCAACGGCTACAGGGTTGGCCTGTACACTTCCCCGCATGTAACGACACTCCATGAGCGGATCGCGGTTGATTCCTGCCTGATCACTTCAAGTGAAATGTTAGGCCTGATCAATCGTGTCCATAAAGTGATCGAGAAGATGTCCGCTAATGACAATGCTCCGACCTTCTTTGAGATAATGACCGCTCTTTCTTTTATGCACTTTGTCGATAAGAAAGTGGATATCGCAATTATTGAAACCGGTTTGGGCGGCAGGCTCGACAGTACAAATGTCATTACACCGTCATTGGTCGGTATTACGAGCATAAGCATTGACCATCAGGATCTGCTTGGCGCGACGATAGACCTTATCGCAAAGGAAAAAGCAGGCGTCATCAAAAAGGGTATACCTGTCATCACCGTACATCAGGAACCCGAAGCGATGAAGATGCTGAAGCAGCAGGCTCTCAAAGTTAAGGCACCCATGCACGTTACGGGACATGACATCGATTTTTCATCTCGCTTCGAGTCCTCACGGGAACACGGCCCCCATACAAGAGTTTGCCTTACTACGCCAACAAGCACGTTTGAGCATTTGAAAGTACCTCTACCGGGCGAACATCAAGCGATCAACTGCGGTTTGGCCCTTGCGATGTTAGACAAATTGAAGACTCAGGGCTATGATATTGACGACGAACGAGCCATTGAAGGCTTGCAGGGTATATCGCTGCCGGGCAGAATGGAAATTATCTCCGAGTACCCAAGGATCCTCGTCGATGCCGCCCACAATGCTTCGAGTGTCCGGGCACTGATGTACGCCATCGGCCAGCATGTACCTTACGATTCGATGATCGTAGTTTTCGGTTGCAATAAAGATAAGGATGTTCGCGGCATGCTTGAACAACTCAGGTACGGTGCTGACAAGGTGATCTTTACGAGGAGCAACTCGCCAAAAGCCATGGATCCGCAAGATCTGGCTGAGATGTACACTGAGATATGCGGCAAGATGTGCCAGACCGCCATAACGATCAAGGAAGCCGTAAAGACCGCAAGTGGCGCTGTCAGTAGAGAGGATCTCATCTGCATTACGGGGAGCTTTTACCTTGTCGGTCAGGCTAAGGAACAGTTTCAGGTAAGCTGATCTTCATTTTATTTCTCCTGTATTTTCCACTGCATTGCCCTCGGTTTCTATATCAAGAGTAAATTTTCCGGCCCACATGTCGTTTTTACGACTATATAAGCGATTTTTTTTTCAATCTTGCAAAAAAACAGAATTTTTTGTTTGCATTGCTCGATAATGCCGATAAACTTCCTAACAGCATGGTTTTAGGAATGACCATATTCATATATTCGGGGTTAGAATGATTTTTGAAATGTCTGTGAGAATTGTAATGTATTTAACGATTTAGTTGAAAAGGAAAAAGGAGCTCAAAATGAAGAAAGAAATGTTGTTATTGGCCGCTTTAGTTTTGTTTGTGGCCGCAGGTGTTGCAAGTGCCGTAGAAACCGCCTCCGGCGATCTTGGCATTGAGGTAGATTTTACATGGGTAAGTAAGTACCTCTGGCGTGGTTTTGATCTTCTGGATGACAAGGCCGCATTCCAGCCGAGTGTAAATTTCGACCTGTTCGATAGCGGTTGGAGCGCCAGTGTATGGTATTCCACCGCAGGTTCAAGCAAGAATGGCGGCAGCCTTAGTACCGTTGATGCCGAAGAGTTTAACTATGCCGTCACATACAGCAATTCGCTCTGTGAAGGTCAGGCAACGCAGACGGATTATGCCGCAAGTTATATCTACTATGACTTCCCCGATGTCGCTTCAAATGACGCCGATCAGCAGGAATTCAATATCGGTTTCTCCTGGCCGGAAATCTGTCCGTTTGGTACGGTTCCAAGTTATACAATTGTCTATATCTGGAGCGCAGAAGGCGGCGGAGCCAACAGGGACATCGAAGGTTTCATTCATGTCTTTGGGATCAACAAAGATATCGAAGTTGATTGCCTGGAAAATCCTGTCAGCTTTAGCTGGGATCTGACGTACAATGACGATGCGGGTAGGGCTAACGTAGATCATGATTGGTCCCATACAACATTTGGTCTCTCGACTTCGTTCGATGGGATAGGCAGCGGGACCCTCACCCCTGGTATCTTCTACCAGATCTCAATGGATGACTCTGTAAATACCCAGAATGAACTCTGGACAGGTATCTCTTACGCACTCAGCTTCTAAAGAAGCGAATACATTTAGTTTCAAGATCAAAGGCCGGTTTAACACGCCGGCCTTTTTTTTGTTTCCAGATCCGTCCTGATGTTAAGTATATATTGATATTTTATGTAGACACGCCGACATTTCACGGTATAATCCATTCCATGAATGCGACGATACTAATTGTGGACGATGAACCCGATCTGCTTGAACTGTTGAGCATGAATCTATCGATGGAAGGCTATGAGACCCTCACAGCCTCAACCGCCGCCGAAGCCCTCGAAAGCATCGGTAAGCAACGGCCGGATATTGTTCTGCTGGACGTTATGCTGCCGGATATGTCAGGTATCCAGTTGACCGGCAAGATCAAGAACACTCCGGCCACAGCGACGCTGCCTGTAATACTCCTGACCGCCAAAGACAAAGATACTGATATCATAGTCGGGTTAGGCATAGGAGCCGACGATTATATCACGAAACCTTTCAGTAACGCTGTACTCATCGCCCGGATCGAGGCCATACTAAGGCGTCCCCAGGCCGGGGGGCAGGATATAAAAGGCTCCATCTCGGCAGGAGCGATAAAGGTCATCCCCTCGCGGAGGCAGGCTCTTATCGAAGGGCGAAACATAGACCTTACCGGCGTAGAATACAATCTTCTGCTTGCACTTATAGAAGCTGCGGGTGATATACTCTCCAGAGAACAACTCAAAACGGCATTGGACCCATTGACTAAAGGGCAAAAGGATAGGGTAGTAGATACGCACATTGCCACTCTAAGAAAAAAACTTGGATCGGTGGGTCGTAAAATGATAAAAACCGTTCACGGACGCGGCTACAGGCTTTCTTCGTAGCAAATAGGGGCGCATTTTTCAAAATTCTCTGGTACAATACCCCTCATGGAACGAGCACTTTTTAGAATAATCGATGCCAACTTCAATCGCGGACGTGAAGCGGTGCGAACGATGGAAGAGTACTGCCGATTCGCCTTAAATGACGCTGGCTTAAGCAGTCGCGCAAAAACGCTGCGGCATAGCCTTTGCACAATCGTTAAGCAATTCGATCCGGGCTTGCTCATCGCAAACCGTGATGTACAGGGCGATGTCGGTCGTCAGATGCGTGTTGAGGGCCAGCTTTGCCGTTCTACACTTTCGGAGTGTTTCATCGCGGCAGCCAAACGTCTCACCGAGGCCCTTCGGGTCCTTGCAGAGGCGGTCCAGACGTTCGACCCGGCTATGGCCGCCGATTTCGAGCGGCTTCGCTTCGATGCCTATGCCCTCGAAAAAGATGCTCTCGTATTCAGCAGCACTACCGCTAAATTCAGTTCAGTAAAACTCTACGTCCTCTTAACGATTACGAAAGACACTGATGATGAGCAGATCATAAACCTCGCCCGAACCTGCGTCGGGGCTGGTGTCAACTGTTTGCAGTTGCGCCCCAAGGGTATAAGCGACAGCCGGAGCCTGCATCTTGCCAATGAGATCGTCAGCATCTGCCGCGATGGAGATGTACTGAGCATTATAAACGACCGCATTGACATTGCCATCTGCTGCGGAGCCGACGGCGTTCACCTCGGTCAGGACGATATCAGCGTCGAACAAGCCAGACAATTGCAGATGTCGCCGATGATCGTAGGTTTAAGCACGCACTCTATCGATCAACTCAAAGACGCTATCGACCAGCGACCCGATTATGTAGCATTAGGCCCCGTATTTGCTACGGGTACCAAACCATCCGCTGAGCCTGTCGGAATAAAATATGTATCCGAAGCACTCGACATCCTTGCCGATGGTAATATCGCCCACGTTGCGATAGGCGGAATTACACCTGAAAATATCGGACAGGTTTTAGCCGCCGGCGCAAGAACCATAGCGGTAAGTTCGGCGGTAACAGACGCAAAAACCCCTGAAAATATCTGCTGCCAATTGAAAGAGTCGCTATCATCTGTTTCTTAAGGCCTTTGTACAGGTCGTTTTATGTGCATATAGACACTTTTCTGCATGAGCATCAATAAAGTTATCCACTATGGACATATATGATTTCAGCATAGACTTACTGCAATTGATGACAATATGCAACACCTGTAGATATACCGACCGGACGGTATGGAGTTGCGAGTCTAATCTCGCTGTCCGACATAACACCTTGTTTAACAGCCAGTTACGAGTCATGGCGTTAAGGTTAAACACCACCTTGATATATTCTTAAAAACTAAGACTCATGTAGTGATATATATATATTTTCTTCAAGCAAAAATCAGGCCACTACCCGCCGGAGTTATCAACAACTTATCCACACGGGCTATCAGACCTTTGGGTTGCGATTAATTTGCCCTGGAAATAGCAACATAGTGCAAAAAAAATTTATGGATTTGTATGCAAATCGGAAAAATTGTGTAAAATACCACAATTAACCGACGGTGTTCTGTCTTTATGAAGGGTATGATAAAATGAGTAAAGGAATTATTGGTATTGCGGAACTGCTTCACGCTTCGATCCCGAAGCCGAGTGCGGCTATGAGAAAGTTACATGCGGCAGGCCAAGGTGCTTACACCCAGCCGAGCGAGCCGCTGGATTACATTAAGCATATCATTGAATCCCAAGCCGATGAAGGCGCCGCGTACATAGGCATAAATGTAGACGATTTTGGCCAGGATGCCCCGGCCACTTCGATCGGGCTGATGCGGCAGTACGTCCGCTTGGTCCGCAAATGGTCAAAAGGAGTACCGGCATGTATCGACAGCAGTGACGACGACATCCTTATCGCCGGCTTGAAGGAATGGTACGATACGGACGAACAGGTGAAACCTCCGCTTGTCAACTCGATAAAGGTTTACAGCATGGATCGGATGATGCCGCTGAAGAAGGAATACGATTTTTCCTTCGTCGGATTGCTAATGAGTCAGGGCCAGCCCACAGGCCCGGGCGGGTCGCATTCTGTCGACGAACTCTTCGGCCTGGCAAAGCAGCTTTTCGACAAAGCCGTCGACGGATTCGGATTCAAGCCCGAAGAGATATATTTCGACGCTACCGTCTTCCCCATAGCTATCGACATGCCGATGACCCCCGGCGTACCCGGATACACATACAGGGCGTTTGAGACGATCAGGAAGATCAAAACCGATCCGCGTATGAAAGACACCCATTTCTCGTTGGGCATCAGCAATTCCTGTCGCGACCTGCCCGGCAGAAAGGTCGGAATTTGCAGGGCCTACGTCGAAAAAGCGATGGAATACGGCTTGGACGCCGGAATAGTAAATGTCGCTCATCACTTCGGCGAAAAACCGGCGGACCCGGAACTGGTCAAGCTCGTTGACGCCTTCGCGAAAATGGACGGTTCCGCTGAAAGGACCAATGACGCCATGATGCTGATGGGCCAATTCTGTGCCGCGACAAGATAACGATCAAAGCCTAATAACAGAGCGGTGGGTGCTTTTTTTATTTTATGTAGTTGATGGCTCTAAAATACTTGACATTACGATCCCATCGGGTAAAGATAGCAATGTTGATTAAATATCGAAAAAAACAATTATTGAATTGGAGACACTAAAATGGACGAAAACGTCAACGAACCCACCGAAAACACGGAACCTGAACCTGTCGTCGAGTCCGGCGAAACTGCCGAACCGCAACCCGAAGCCACCGCTCTACCGTCACAGGATGCAAGGAACATGGCAATGCTCTGCCATCTCCTCGGACTGCTGACAAACTTTGTCGGGCCGCTGATCCTCTGGCTGATCAAGAAAGACGATGATGAGTTCGTTGATCGTCAGGGCAAAGAGGCGCTGAATTTCCAGATCACAATCCTGCTCGCTTCCATTGTCGGCGGCCTTTTGACGGTGGTATGCATTGGCGGCTTACTATTGATCGCAGTTACCGTAGTGGATCTGGTCTTTTCGATCATGGCTTGTGTCAAGTCGAGCAAGGGCGAAGATTACAGGTATCCGGTTGCCCTCAGACTGGTCAAATAGATAAGTGCACAGCCTGATTTTTTGGTTTTGCAAGGCCGTCATCTTTTCATGATGGCAGGGCGGTATCTTTGGCCATGGACCGACGAAAAATGCTTCAATTCATAATAAAGATAGCGATATCGGTTGCGATAATCGTATTCTGTTCGCAGATCGGGCGGAAGTTGCCCACTCTGGCCGGCTTGATCGCAACTATGCCCATCACCAGCCTGATAGTGCTGTTATGGTTGTGGTACGATAACCCCACCGAGCAGGGGCTAATGATAGAATATGCCAAGGGTGCTCTCTGGGGCATTATCCCATCGGCTTTTTTCTTCCTTGTCGCATGGTTCTGCTTTCAAAAGCGTCTGCATATTTCCATAGTGCTTGGCCTGAGCTTTGCCGTATGGGTCGCCGCCGCCTTCGTCCATCAGCGGCTGCTGGGCAGACAAGGATAACACTCATTGCTTGCAAAAAGGCCCAGCTATGCTAATATATGACGTATGGCGAAAAAAGATCACAATTCCAAGGACAGCTCGCCCGGTCAGATACGCAATAAGAAGGCGTATTTCAACTACGAGCTTGTCGAGAAGGTCCAGGCCGGTATCGTTCTGCTCGGTACCGAGGTAAAGTCCCTGCGCAATGGACAAGCCGATCTCGACGCCTCATACGCCAAGATCATCAGGAACGAATGCTACCTGACTGGCGCTAAGATCGCCGCGTATCCGCAAGCCGCCGGTAGAAATCACGATCCGCTAAGGGAAAGAAAACTGCTCCTGCACAAACGCGAGATCGCCAAAATAAAGACAAAACTCCAGCAGCGAGGCTTTACTCTCGTTCCGCTGAGGATATACTTTAATGACAGAGGTCTGGCGAAAGTCGAACTTGCCCTTGCAAAAGGCAAAAGGCAATACGACAAACGCCATAAGATACACGAAGCCCAGCAGAAAAGAGATGTAGCCAGAAGCGTAAAAAAATATAATCATTAAATTTGGAAAGAGTTTGAAAAATGGCTGACGAAGAAAAAAAGATCATAATCGACGATGACTGGAAACAAGAGGCTCAAAAGGAAAAAGAGGAACTGGCTGCCGAGCAAGATGCTGAAAAAGAAAAGCAAGCAGAAGCTGCCGAGCAGCAGGGACATCAACTGCCCCCAGCCGATTTCTCCGGCTTGGTCAGCATGTTCGCTACGCAGGCGTTCTTTGCGTTGGGGCTGATCCGCACAAAGGAAGATGAGAATGAAGAAAAGGCTCCCGACCTGCCGCTTGCAAAGTTCAATATCGATATGATAGAGACCATCGAGAAAAAAACAGAGGGCAACCTTGAAAAGGAAGAAAAGGAACTGCTCGACAGCACCCTTCACCAGTTGAGAATGCTCTTCGTACAATTATCTAAATAAGTCGTTTACAGGTGCGGTTAAAACTTCGTGCATTTCGGATGTTTGCGAATACGCTTTTTTAGTAACCACGAAGAGCACGAAAAACACGAAGAAAAATAAAAGATTGGTGTAAAACTTTATTATGGAATTTGATGAACTATCCAATAAGGTGATCGGCTGTGCTATAGAGGTTCATAAAACTCTTGGCCCCGGTTTGCTTGAATAGGCTTACGAGAGGGCTTTGTCTTTTGAACTCTCAGCCGCTAAGATAAAGTATGAAACACAAAAGGAAGTTGCGGTCGACTACAAGGGAGTCAAACTGGATTGCGGTTATAGAGCAGATATTATAGTTGAGAATAAATTGATCATTGAGCTTAAATCGGTCGAAAGAATTTATCCGATCTATGAAGCGCAATTGTTAACCTATATGAAACTGGCAAATATGAAGGTAGGATTGTTGATCAATTTCAATACAAAGTTACTGAAAGGCAATATTAAGCGGTTTGTGAATTGATTTTTAAGAGAGCACGAAGAAATAAATTTATAATTAGTTATAACTTCGTGTACTTCGTGATCTTCGTGGTTACTAAAAAGGAATACAGTAAAAACTCTACAAGGCAAGGTTGCTGATGAATTTCAAGAAAAAATCTTTGAAAGTTGAGTAATGGGTAACATCTTAGATAAGATCATTGCCGATAAGATAGTCGAAGTTGACGGGCGCATCGTCGAAACTCCGCTTGATTCTCTTAAGGAGCGCATAGCGGATATGGGCAAGTGTCGCAACTTCTATCAAGCCGTTACGAAGAAGAATCTGCGCGGCGTAAATGTTATCGCCGAGGTTAAAAAGGCTTCGCCGTCTGCGGGGCTGATACGGGCCGACTTCGATCCTATTGAGATTGCGCAAACTTATGAAAAATGCGGAGCCGACGCCATAAGCGTTCTAACCGATGAGAAATATTTTCAGGGCAAACTCGAATATGTTACACAGGTAAAGCAGGCTGTCGGATTGCCGGTACTTCGCAAAGATTTTCTCATCGACGAATACCAGGTCTACGAATCACGCGCAGCAGGTGCAGATGCTATCTTACTTATCGCGGAGGCTTTGAAACCAGCGAAACTGATGGACATGCTCATTCTGGCGAGCAAACTTACGCTGACTGCTATCATAGAGGTTCACAGCGCGGATTCGCTGCTGGCTCTTCGGAGTCTTGTCGGTTTTCCCGTGAAACACTACAGCGTTATCGGCATAAATAACCGCGACCTGGCAACCATGACCGTCGATATAAACACCACCGGCAGACTGGCCGAACTCGTCGAGGACACATCCGAACTCATCGCAGAAAGCGGAATAAAGACAAGAGCCGACGTCGAAAAGGTAATCGCAATAGGAGCAGGAGCGATTCTCATCGGCGAAACCCTCTGCCGAAGCAAAAGCATAGAACAAAAATTCAAAGAGCTTTTTGGTTAAGGGGCTTTAGTAAGATGATGAGCAGAAATTTGCCCATCCTACGGCACCGAATCGAACATAATAGCCCCTTTAGGCCACGAAAAACCCGATAGATGCACAAAAAACAGGGTTTTTTCGACGGCGGGGCGGGTATTTTAACTTTTACAAATTTTTTTTATTTTTTTTATTTTATTGAGATCAATTTTGATATAATGGGACAGGAATGGCCTGACTACGGTAGCAGGCATTGAACCGTGAATTGTTTTTATTAAGGAGCAGAATCATGAAACGAAAAAATTTGATGGCAATCGTTGTGGTCGCTATTGTAGCGATTCTGTGCGGTGTCGGTTTCAGCATCAACAGTGACACACAGGAAGAAGGCCTGTCTTCGGATTTGACATCTGGTGCCGAAACGACCTGCCCGTTGGCTACGGCAGCGGACGACGATGACGATGACGACGCAGATGACGATGACGACGACGACGATGACGACGACGACGATGACGACGATGATGACGACGACGATGACGACGACGATGACGACGATGATGATGACGACGACGATGACGACGACGATGAGTAAATCAAATATGACATAACAGTGTGTTATATCGAAATGGATACCGTCGCGCGATGGAAGCGAATCAAACGGCGGTATTTTTTTCTTGACAGGGTAGCACGAATTTGGTATTTTTATGCGCATCAGCCGGTAGATGTGCTGACGTAAAATTGAGATCGATCAAAGGGTTGACCCGATGCATATACAAAATGAACTGCTTTCACCGCCCGTAGCAGCCGGGACATGCGCACTTGCCTCAGCAGCCCTCGCTTTCATCTGCCGCAAGGGGCGAAAGCTTATAAACCCTGAGGACCTCGCTATGATGGGCGTTTTAGGGGCCTTTATCTTTGCTGCCCAGATGGTCAATTTTCCCCTGCCGCTTATGCCGGCTGCCAGCGGCCATATCACAGGAGCGGTTCTGCTTGCGATAATCCTCGGCCCATACGCCGCGTCGATAGTCCTGTCATCTGTTGTGATCGTCCAGTGCCTGATATTTCAGGATGGCGGACTGCTTGCTCTCGGCTGTAACTTGATCAATATCGCGATCGTCCCGTCCTTCGTAGGGTACGCGATTTACGATCTGTTCGCCAGCAGATTGCGTCTCCACTTTTCGACGATCGCCGCCTGCCTTGCCGCGGTTATAACAGGAGCTGGGCTGGTCATCATCCAAGCCGCGATCTCCGGGGTACTGAAGGTTCCACTGATGACATTTACAGTCGCCATGCTCTCAACGTACGCTATCATTGGTCTAATCGAGGGCCTCATTACCGCAGCCGTACTTACATATCTGCGACGGACCCGGCCCAATTTCGCGATTGTTCCAAACGCTTCTTCCCCCAAACTTTCAAGAGGCTCACTTTACTTTACCATTATTGTGATAACTATAATTACCGCGGTTTTTCTACCGCTCATCGCCAGCGACAAACCCGACGGCCTTGAATGGAGTTCTTCCCACCGTTCGGATCAGCATGCAAAGCTTTCCCCCTTACCCGATTACACGCTTAACGCAGCCGGCGGCCACAAAAACTGGACAAGTTTCGCCACTGTAACAGGTTCGGCAATGACACTGATACTGATCTATCTATCGGGCCGCTTGATAGCCAAAAGGAACCGCAATGCACCATGTCCAAATTGACAGACTGTCCTTTCAGGATTCGCCGATCCATCGCCTCGACGGGCGAGTGAAACTTATCGCGACCGTCATCTTCAGCGTTTGCGTAATCTCCCTGCCGCCGGTACTGGTCAGCATCCTCGCATGTTATATCATCTGGCCCTTTGCGATAATAACTATCGCTCACCTGCCGCTAAAATTCGTCCTCAAGCAGTTACTGATCGTCAGCCCCTTCATAGCCGTTTTTGCCTTGAGCAGTATCTGGTACGACCGGACGCCGATCGCGGTAAGCTTTGGCCCGGTGCAATGGCAGACGACCAACGGGATACTCCGCTGTTTTTCGATAATGGGCAAGTTCATCGTTACCATGACCGCATTGATCTCGCTGGTGGCGACAACTCGTTTCGCCGATCTTCTCGCGGCTATGTCGAAACTTGCCGTACCGAAACTGCTCATCATACAACTCGGCTTTCTTCACCGATACATTTTTGTGTTAACCGAAAAGGCACACCGTATCATTCGCGCAAGACAGGGTCGAAAACTTCGCAACCTCGGTGCGAAGCAGGAACTGAAAACCGCCGCTGCGATGATCGGTACTTTATGCGTATCCTCCATAGACAGCGCATCGAGAATAAACATCTCCATGCAAGCCAGAGGTTTCAAAGGCGACTTGCGAACAATGTCAAAGATGAAAACAAAAACCGCCGACTGGTTTTATGTCGCCGCCCTTATCGTATTTTTGGCGATAATGTATTTTATAAGGACAACTTACTAACCGATGTCTTACGCTATCGAAATAGAAAATTTATCCTACGATTACCATGACGGGGTCAAGGCACTCGACGATATCACTCTAAGTGTAGAGCAAGGCAGCAAAGTCGCCCTGATCGGTCCCAACGGCGCCGGCAAATCAACTCTGCTGCTGGCGATAAGTTTATTTCTCAAGGGCAGCGGCAAAATAAAAATTGCCGGGATCGCAGCATCGGATGAAAACAAAAAAGTGATCCGAACGAAAATAACCTCCGTTTTGCAAAATCCCGATGAACAGCTTTTCATGCCGACGCTCTTCGACGATATCGCCTTCGGGCCAATGAATATAGGCCTCAGTGACGACGAGGTCAGGCAGCGAACGCACCATGCTCTGCAAACCGTCGGGTTAACGGGTATGGAAAATCGTCCGCCGCATCATCTGTCGGCGGGCCAAAAACGTTCGGCTGCGATCGCTACGGTGCTTTCGATGGATCCGGAAATAATCACAATGGACGAACCGGATACCAGCCTCGATCCGAGGAGCCGAAACTCGCTGATCGAAATGTTAAAGTCTCTGCCGCAAACGCTTCTGATCGCGACGTGCAATATGGACTTCGCCGCTCGTACATGCGAGAGCGTCATTTTGATGGATGGCGGGAGAATAATTACTACCGGTTCGGCGGCCAGGGTAATGACGGATGCGGACCTGATGAAAAAACACGGTCTCGAAGTTCCGTCATGCCTGACCAGCTAACTGCCGTTACAGCATTTCGTATTTTATTGTCGCTCGATATAGCCCGTTTATGCGACTGCCGGTGGTCATCATTGGTGGATACTTCGGGTTCCTCGGTTGGAGCCGGACGGTATCGCCACCTTCGAAATATACCCGCTTAAAGGTACTCTCATGCGGCGATGCAAATCGTACGAAGCAGTCGTTTCCGCTGCGAACCTCGGCGGCGGGTGAGAATACTACAATGTCACCTTCCTGGAATTTTTCTTCCATCGAATCGCCTATGACGCGTACGGCAAAAGCGTTCGGGTCGTGTATGTCCGGGCAACGCACATAATCGTCGGCATATCCAACGGGATAGCCGAGGTCGTCCGAGTCAGCGGGGTATCCGGCGGTGACCTTGTTGATGACGGGCACTAATATTCCCGCGGTTATCTTTACAGCAGGGCGGTCGATGTTTAATTCGTCATTGCTGATCATATTCTTTAATTCGTAAGTGTCGGTTTTATGCTCTATGAGATTGCGTATGATCTCCTTGAACTTGCGGTTCTGGGCATTTATGTTTTCGTAGTCCTCGCGGACATCGGAGGGCATACCCTCGACATGGGCGATATACCTTAGCAGTCCCTTTTCGAACTTGAGAACAGTTTCTAATTTGTCCAGCAATCGGTCACGTGGCGGATTATTCACCCTTCCGGTTTCGATGGTGGAGAGATAAGGTTTCGAAAAACCAGTGCTGAAAGCGACCTCATCCAATGTTAGATCCATCGATTCACGCCGTTTTCTGAGAATCTGACCTAATGACATAGCCCTGTTCCTTTCAATTAGAGATTGATCTGTCCTTAAATATTCGGCTTATATTGTAATTGTACATTAAATTTCGCTTAATGCAACAAGAAATTAGGTATTTATTTAACGAAATATTGGTTTTAAATTGGGTTTGGATTGGGTTTGGATTGGCTTTGTTTGGCTTTGTTCCGTTTTGGGTTTTTGGGGATAAAGCGTTGTAAATCACTGTATCACAAGATGTTACGGTCAATTTTATGCTATTGAAATTGGCTTTGTTTTTCATTATTTTGTTTGCCGAAATCACGTTTTTATCCAGAAAAGGTGAGGTTTTTGAGGTTTTTGTGGTGTTTTGCGGTGTTTCTGTGTTTTGTTGTTTTTTCATGTTTTCGTGCCCCATTACTCGCAACAATCTATCCTGATTGTTATGTGAACATTATACAAAGCCGATGATTATTTGTCAAGTGTTTTTTTGAACAATTACGGCGTTATACGCCTGTCGTAATATTGGAAGGTAATAAATATTTGTTTTTTTTAAAAAAGTACTTGACTTGGCAGTATACTGTATTATAGTATAGTGAAAGATGGCATGTTTTTATGAAATTGAGGTGAGACCCTTATAGGGTCGTAAATTTTCGCGTTGGAAATCGTAATGTATTGTCGTAAAGAAACTTAACCGCGAACAAAAATGCATTTTAATTGTGATTGGTGTGACTAATGAATTTACAAAATTGGCAGACCCAGCTTAGAAAAGGGCTTTTAGAGCTTGTTATTCTTAACCTGTTAAGCAGTTCTGCGAGGCACGGCTATGAGATGGTGCAGAAGCTTAAGCAGATCGAGGGGCTCAAGATCCGCGAGGGTAATATTTACCCGATCCTTGCAAGACTAAAGACGGACAAGATGATCGAAAGCGAATCTCAGGCTTCGCCGGACGGCCCGCCCCGGAAATATTTCCGGCTTACGGAACTCGGTTCGGCGAATCTCGAACAGATGAACGGACACTGGGAAATGATCTCATACAGCATCGAACATATAAGGACAGGAAAGGAACAATCATGAAGATATCGAAAATGCAAATTGCAATCTACTTAATGATCGCAGCCGGTTTTATTCTGAGCATGGCCTTTTATGACAAGCTGCCGGAGAGTATGGCGAGCCACTGGAACGGTAAAGGTCAGGTCGACGGCTATATGTCTAAGTCAGTTTGCGCATTTCTTATGCCCGGCATAATGGCCGTTATAGCTGCAACATTTATGCTCATAGTCAGGATAGACCCGCTGAAGGCAAATGTCGAAAAGTTTAGAAGTTATTACGAGGGGTTCATCCTTTTTCAGACGGCGTTCCTTTTGGTCCTTCACATTTGGATGCTTTTGTGGAACACAGGTGTCAAGGTAAGTGCGAACTTTATTATGCCGCTCACGGTAGGCGGGCTGTACTTTTTTCTCGGCATGATATTAGGGAAGATCAAACGCAACTGGTTTATTGGTGTTAAGACGCCGTGGACGTTGAGTAATGATACGGTCTGGAAAAAGACGCATGAGTTTTCGGGGCCGCTGTTTAAGGTAGCCGGGCTTATCGCTATGGCGGGCGCATTATTTGCGCAAGTGGCGATCTGGTTTGTACTCGTGCCGATACTCGCCGTATCCGTTATCATTACGATTTATTCGTATGTCATCTATAAAAAAATCGAGGCTGGCGGTATTGACGGCGATGCTGCGGAAATGAAGATCGATGCAGGCTCGGGTGACAGCACGTGGGATAACTTAAAGGAAGGGTATTTGCAGCAGGTCGAAAAGTCACTTATGAAAGTCTCCAGCCCGCGGAAAAAAGAGGTGCTGGAAGATATCGCCTGTCATCTCGATCAGAAGTTTGGCGAATTAGCGGATGACGACAGGACATGGGAAAACTATCAGCAGATAATAACCGAGATGGGGCCCGCCGGCGATTATGCCGAACTTTTAAGTCCGGCTTCGGTTGAAGCGAGTACTAAGAAGTTTCCGCTGGGTATGATCATAAAAGTAGTTGTCATCGCAGGGCTGATATGGCTGATGCTGCCATTTATTAACAAAGCGATCCGTAAAGCAGGCTTTGATACCAGACAGGTTGATAATATTAACTTGCCGTTTGTTAACGACCCGGAGGTGATCGGGACATGGACATCGGTTGATTTTGTCAGGGAGATGGAGCAGTTCAAAGCCGGTGAAAAACAATGGGGAGGAGGGGAACTGTATCTCAAGGAGCTTATTTTCCTGCCGGAGGGAAAGACATTTAAGCCATGGTGGAACTGGACCAGAGGAGTAGTTACGCACAGCGGTGATAAAACGGCTGCGAAGTATCATATTCAAGAGTTCGACGGTGATACGTATATGTTCTTTGAATGGAAGAGCGGTGACTATACGATCCGACACATGAAACCTGCCTATTATGTTTTGAAGAAAGAGATCGCTGTAATTGATGTTGAAGTTATTGAAACCACAAAAGATTTTCTGCCTGGTGATTCGATTGAGATCACAGAAATTCTTGGAACAACCGGCAAGATCGAAACAGGTCGGACTTACACGATCAAAGGCAAGTACAAACTGGTGTCGCAAGATAAGGCCAAACTCCATCTGTACGCAACCAACGGCGAGACAACTTGTAAACAGGGACCGGTTGTAAATAAGGGACAGGGTGAATTTACAAGAACATTTACCTATCAAAAAGAAGGATGGCCGCACCTAAGCTTCTATCCTGCCGAAGGCGGAAGCAGTTTCGGCAACCTTTACTTTAACAACAAAGGAGGCTACCTGCCAGACATTCAGCAGATAATGGGCGTTGCCTCAAAAATAGGCACAGTCAGAGCGAAAACGGCGGCTGGGGCGGTTGATGTTGCTATTGACGATGTTCGTTTACAGCCGTATGCCGAGGGCGGGCTTTGGCAGGTTATTGTTGCTATCGGTAATAAGGGCGAGGCGGCTAGCGGCAAGTTTGGGGTTCACTTTTATCACAACGATCCTGATAAGAAGAAACCTATGACGCATGGGGCCGGGCCGATTGAGTCGGATAAGGTATGGAATGAATGCTCTATGCCGTTTGGGCTAAAAGAAGGAGTTAATGAAATCGTTGTTGTTATCGATCCAAAGGACGCGGTAAAGGAAACGGACGAGACAAACAATGAAGCTATACTTACCGTCGTAGTGAAAGACCGCAAGATCGTCGATAAAAAAATGACATCGAGAAGTACTTCAAAAACAGTAAACCCGCCGATGAAGTATATTGATGAGCGAGGGTATCGGGTTCGACGTTTTGTTAGAATTGTTTCCGGCAAAGATGAAATAACTTTTCAGGGGCAGAAAACCAGTTTGGAAGAACTTGCCGGGCTTCTTGAACAGGTTCCCGACAGGGATATTACGGTTTTGGAAGTTGGGTTTGCAGAAATGCCTCGAAAGCCAAAAGAAATAAAAAACCATATGCAATGGCTAAGCAAGAATCCGGTTTGGCGAAAAGCCGCAGAACTTCGTGAGGAATTCGGTTTTGAGTATTTAAGCTTTGTCGGCAAGCATAAATTGGGCGTGGTTTCGGGCGGAACGCGTAATTATCTTGTCCGGGCTATGAAGTTTGGCGAAGAGATCGAGGTCAATTTGCCATCGGCAGAGGAGACGCCACTTGTATATTTGAGGACGATAGAGTTTACAAAAAATAAAGCATTTTTGCAGGCAACCGTAACGTCCCATCCGAAAACAAAGTGGGATATTGAGATAGCTTTCTTCGATGAAAATATGAAACGGCTTGATTATGTTTTCAAGAACTATGAAAACTCCGGCATTATATTTGGAGTTGCAGCTAACAGTAAAGAAACGATTGAAGTTGGTATAAGTAAAATGAAGAACCTTGAAAAAGCGAAATTCTTTGAGCTAAGCATCAAACAATCGGAAAAACGGGATTGATGGTGAAATCAGTATAGGTGAAGGGGTGTGGTTATGAGGGTTTTACCACTTTAGCTTTATTCCTTTTTTGTTCATGTCTGCAGCGAGTATCTTTAGTTGTTCGAGTGCGAGTTGTAGTTCCTGGCTGCTGTCGAGTAGGTTTTCGTACAGTTGCGGGTCGTTTATGAGTTTTGACATTGATCCGTCGCCTTCGTTGATCCGGGTTAGTATTACGTTGATCTCGTCAAGTGCGGCAGCGAGTTTGTCTGCGGTTTGCTTTATGCGATCTTCGCCGGTATCGGCAAAGCTCTTTAACGACTTGAGCGTCTCGGTCGCCTGAGCGGTTGCTGCGTTTATGTTGGCAAGGCTCTGCCTTATGTTGGCTTGGTTGGCTTTGTCGCCGATGATCTCGTTTGCACTGTCGGCAAGGCGCGTGACGGAGTCGGTGAGTTTTTCGAGTTTTTCCTTTACGTCTTTCGGGAAGAACTCGCTCATCATTCCGGTTGTACCGTAGAGGGGCGGCATGTTCGATGTAAGGAATCTGGTTTCGGGGCGTTTGGGATCCATTGGTTCGAGGGCACGGTTCGGATCGACCTGCAAGTCGACATAGCTCGAAGCCATAGACCTTTTGACGATGACTATATCGACGTTGGATGGTATGTCACGAAACTGCTTGTCTATGGCGAGTGTTACTTTTATCTGATGATATTTTTTCCCTGTTATCGAGTCGGTAAACAGAAACGGCGGTGTAACACCGATAACGCGTCCGACCTGATAGCCCAAATACTTGACGGCGGTATTTTTCTGGACGCCTGGCGCCTGCGGAAAGTTTACAAGAACCTCAAACGATCTCAGGCCGCTGACGGCAACGGGTAACTCGCCGAATATGAAGATCAACCAGAGAAAGATGCAGAAGGCGACGATGACAAAACCGCCGACTAACATGTTACGTTTTCTCTGCTTGGTGTAGTAATCGGTCACTTGCTTACCCTTTCGAATCCGCATGGCCTTCGAGGAACAGATCCCTTATCGCTCGAAGAGGATAACCGCTTTCGTTAAGTTTCTTAATCAGTTTAATTCGTTCGACCGCTTTTGCGTCAAATTTTCTCCGCCCCGAATCAGTGGTCTCCGTAGCTTCGAGGAGACCTAACATAATATAGTATTGCAAAGTCTGGCGGGAAATACCAGCCTTTTTTGCGGTCGGTCCTATTTGCATTAAATCGTCTTTTTCGGTCACTGACTTTATCCGATTAATTTGCTGTTGACGGCATTTTGGGTTTAAGCCGTGCCCTATTGATAGCGAGTTCGACCAGGTCCAAAAAAGACGTTTGCAACTCGTCAAAGTTTGGTTTCCGGGACTCTATTGGGCCTTTTGTCTTAGATTTTTTCGACATTTTCGGCGAGAAAATTAACAAATAGTCGTATTCGGGCGGGATATTATGCTGATTCAGGCGAAAAATTTCTCTTGAAAGGCGTTTTATTCGGTTCCGTCGGACCGCATTTCCGTAAGATTTGCCGACAGAGACGCCGAGTCTTGGTCCGGATTCGCTGTTTTCGACGATTGCAAGGGTGGTTAACCGGTCGCTGGCGATGCATTTTCTGGCCAATACGGCGCGGAACTGGTTGTTTGATCGCAGCCTTTGGTCCTTTCTGAACAGATAGCGTTTCACGAAATACCCTTTTTAGAAGAGATGATTATTATTTTGGAAGTAATTATCGGTTGAAATATCGAAAAAGCCAGCAAATTTTACCTTTGTACTGAATTACGAAAACCACACGCCCCTAAGGGCGTGTTGCCCAATTACATTACGGCAAAATCACTTGCCTTTTTGCCCCCTTCTTCGTTAAAAAGCCTCGCCAAAGAATAGCTTTAGCTGTGTTTTTTGCCTTGAAGAGCACAAAAATTCAAGCAATTTTGCTCGAAAGCCAATTGAGCAACAAGCCCCTAAGTTCGCGGCTAAAGGATTTTTCGCAACAGCTTATAAACCGGCCAACGCGAAAATAAAAAACCCATTGGTATTAAATCTGCTCTTGCATTGCGTCGGCTTGTTTCTGTTTTTCGAGTATGGTCGCGCTGATCTTCCTGTAAAGTGAGCGTAAATTGACGACGCCGGCGAATTCCTGCTGTTCGGAAATGACGGGCATGAATTCGAGATCGAGTTCTTTTGATTTTTTGATAGCCTTTTCGAGATTGGTATCGGGGGTAGTTGTCGCGATGACCGGCTGCATGATGTCCAGCGCGATGAGCCAGTCGTTTATGCCCTGAGTTGTGAATGTGTTCCGCATGCCTTCCATGGTTATTGACCCGATGAGTTTGTTGGCTTTGTCGATGACGGGGTAGAAATAAGCGTCGGTGTTGGCGAATGTGGCTAAAATTTCGCTTATCGGTGTGCCGGCGTTTATGACGGGGACGTCGGTTTCGGCAATGTCGGAGACTTTGTATGTTTTTATCAGGTCGTCTTCGGTGATGTTGAGGCCTATTTCACCGGCTTTTTTTGCGCCGAACTTGGCAGCGAACGGGCCTATTAACTGCAAGCAGAATACGCTGGCGATCACGACCATTACTATTATCTGGCTTATCTCCTCGTCGAAGCGATGACTTGCGGCGATCAGGAGTCCGACGGCGATACCGCCTTGCGGGTAGAGACAAAAGCCGAGATATTTTCTGATGACCTTCGGAGCCTTTGAGTATTTTGCGCCCATCCATGAGCCGGACGTCTTTCCGACGATCGAGCCTATTACATAGGCGGCTATGAGCAGCAGGATCATTTTGTCTACATGCATGATGTTGAGCCTTGCTCCGACGAGTACGAAGAACAGGACGTAGACGGGTGCGGCAAATCTGTGTACAAGTTCGAAGCTGATCTTTGTGCGTCGTGGCGCGAGATTTATCATTGTTATGCCGAGTGCCATGGCTGCGAGTATGACGTCGAGATGCCACAGGACCGCCAAACCGATAGAGAGCATGACCGAGCCTATTGTAAATGCGAGTATTTTTTCGTGGTCGTCGTTGCGTTTGATTATCCATGTGAGTATGTATCCTGCGGTGACGCCCTGAACGAGCGAGAGGACTATCTCCAAAAGCGATTCTCCCAGCGCGTGTGCGAATGAGACCTCACCTAATCCGGTAAATACGCTTGCGACGCTGACGGCGATGGCATAGAGAACGAGTGCGAGCGCATCGTCGAGCGCGACTATCGCCATCAACATGGTAGAGAGCACGCCGCGTGTTCTGTATTCCCACAGAACCTGCATGGTCGAAGCCGGGTCGGTGGCGGTGCATATCGCTCCGAAGACTACGCCTGCGGCTATGGCGATGTTGAGGTTGCCGGTGAAGGCAAGGGTTATTCCGAAGGTGAGGAGACTGACCAGCAAGAATGCCGTAAGGCCCTCGAAGACGAGAATCGCCAGTGCCTGTTTGCCGAATTTTACGAAGATCTCACTCTTTAGTTCCCCGCCGACCATGAATCCTATGATGCCAAGGGCGAACAAATTGAACGGTTCAAATGCTGTTACTGTGTCGAGGTCGATGACTTTTGTCAGCATCGGGCCAAGTATGATCCCGATGACGACGTAGCCGACGACCTGCGGGATTCGTAACTTTTGAAAAAGTCTGGCACCGACGGTTCCGCCGAAGATAGCGATCCCAAGGATGAGAATGGCGTTTAGACCGTGTTGGGTTTGAGAAGCTAAGATTGAGGCTAACATTATTCTAACGCCTTTCCTGTGAAACGGATATTGAGAGAGTTAAGTATATGCATTAGATGTGTATCGACAGCTTTTGGTGATTTGGTGCAGTTTTTCTAAAAAGATGTGATCAAGTGAACTCCAACAGCCTAAAAAGAGTTCGGGTCATAACCTCCGGAATCAGCTATCTCTTCTTCGAAACCTCTGGCTAATGCTTCCCTGAGCATTTTTATTTCCGGGCCGATTATGCGGTTAAACTCTTCCGGATCGCGTGGGTTTTTCATGGCGTCTACCATTTCAATGAGAATGTTGACTGCGACCTCTTTTTGGTCGAGAGGCAGGGCTTTCCACGGCTGAAACATCGCTTTCATTCCGTTATAGTAAGTTGTGCTGTCGATGGTGAGAGCAGGTATGTATCCTTCGGAACCATTAAAGAGCCTGGCGGTTATGGACGTATCGAATTGGGGGTCGCACTCGGCGGCCTTTTCGAGTAGCGGGGTAGTTTGCTCTTTGGTACTGTTGGCGAGGTCGGTTTCGCCGATATCCTCTGCCAGTTGCATCTTGCCGTAGAGGGCAAGGAGATGTCCCTTTATGGCGGAGTAGGTGAACTTATCATTGCGAGAGTTATCGGAAAGTTGGGCGTAAGTTTCAATTGCGAGGTCGAAGTTTTGCATACTTTTTTCAGCGGCGGCGGAAGCGTTTTCACGACATGTTTCGCCGAGGCTATCGAGAGTAGTTGCGCCTGAGCCGCTTATTGCCAATGCCGTTGCCTGAAGTTGCGAGGCGACATGCGTGTTTAGTTTAATGGCTGCGAAATGGACCGAGGCAATTGCGAAGTATGTGTCGGCAAGCGATGCTTTAGCGATATCTCTAATGTTGCTTGCTCTTGCCTTTTTGTAATTGTCGGCGGCCTGTTCGAAGAGCGAAAGAGCCGGTTGAGTTTCCTGGTTCCACGAATCGATGGCCCTGCCAAGAGAGCCTGCCAGGGAAGCAATGCCCGCGTTATGCTTTTCGAGGCTGTTCTTTGCTTCTCTGTATTGTGCCCTTAGCTGATCATTATTGGGTGAGCTTTTTATGCTTTTAATTTTGTTTTGAAATTTGATGACGTCTGTTTCAAGTTTTGCGACGAGCGGAGCAACGATTGCTATTTTGCTTTGCAGGGTTTTTGTCTTGTCATCGGTTCCCTGAACGATCGAAGTATATTCCATCTTTGACAGCAGGAGGTCGTATCCTTGTTTTTTCAGGTTGAGTTTTTCATCGCCTACAGCGAGTTCGGCCTGGCGTGCTTTCTCGTCGGCTTTATACTCTATTTGATCGATATTGGTACTGGCTTGACGGTTTGTTTCTTCCAGGTCGGCAACTTTTTTTCGCAGGCCGTCAAGATCGGCTTTGGCCTGGCGGAGTTTTTGTTTCGTGCCGATGTTGGCAGAATCGCCGTTAAGTGTCTTGTTGAGTTCGGCAATTTCCGTTTCCGTTGCGATGAAGAGATTTTCAAGGCGATTCATTTCGATCATAGTTTCGTTGAGAGCGGTTGCTTTAAGCGAGATGTTTTTGAGGTTGTCCTTTATAGGTTGCGCGGTATTGCCAAGCGAAGAGGTCACGGTCTGTGCCTGTTCGTATGCGAGATTGGCAAGTGCCAGGTGTGCCGTATCCGTCGCGATGGACTTACCGTTGCGGGCCAGGGCGGTTTTTATCTGCTTGCGGGCCTTTTCAAAATCCCCCTTTGAATATGCGATATCGAGGGCATCCTGTGTTTGGGCTCTGAGATCCTTGGCGGCTTTGTCCTGGGGGTTGTCCGAACAACCAACGGCTATGATGACGACAACAGCGGCGGTGAGGCAAATTAAAGTTTTTTTGTAAAATTTAGGTCCAATATCAGTCACTTTCATCTCCAGAAAACATGTATATTAACTGTCACATCATACATCAGGGAGGGGGTGGCTGTCAAGTGTAATACCTATGCGCAGGTAACGGTGAGGAACGATTAAAAATGGTGTTATTGCGGCTATGTGCAGCCGAAAAACGCTCACGTCTATATCTCGGTGAGCCTTAACGGCTTGGGCGGGTTTTTTTGTGGCTTATTCGGGGGTTTTCAGGCGAAAATGCCGGTTTGGGAAATTTTTTGCAAATTTATCAGAATTTATTTGACAGGTTGGTTTTTTGGTGTATAGTATATATATGAAGCATTAAAACATGGACAAAGGGTACTGACATGAGTTTAAAAGAAGAATTAGGATTTAAGAACCCGATCCGGCTGGGTCAGCATGAGGCGATACTGAATGTTTACTATACCGGGACCGGTTTCAAGAAGTGGATAACGGAGTTTTTGAAGCAATACGGCTTGACGGACGTTCAGTTTAACGTGATGCTGCTGTTAGGGACCCAGAGTAATGACGACGGGGGGCTAAGTCAGGCGCAGTTGAGCGATATGATGTTAGTCAACCGGGCCAATATTACTTCGCTGATCGACAGGATGGAAAAGACAAACCTGGTCAAGCGGACCGCTGCCGATGACAGGCGGTACAATATTATTAAGCTTACGGCTAAGGGTAAGGCCCTGCTGGAAAAGGTCGATCCGATTTATGCAAAGGAAGTAAAGAGGGTGATGTCGTGCCTTAGCGAATCCGAGCAGAAGAAGTTGATCTCGATGCTTGAAAAGATCCGGGGTCAGATCAATAGGTAATCCAAATTGTGGCGAAAGAAATGTTCTTTTGTCAAAATAGTTAATGTATTAATGGTATATGTATAAAGGAGAATGAAAATGAAAAAGACAAGACGTATGGCTGATTTGTTGCGTGAATGTTTAAATGGGAAATGTCAGGTCATGATGTTTTTGGTACTCGCAGGGCTTAACTTTACATCCGGGTGTGCCTTTACCAAGCATGAATCTCATAATAGCACCGTAAAACAGCCAGGAGAAAAAGTATTTGTTATTCCAGGTGATTTGAAACCGGCCAATACTCTGTATTCAGGAGACGGTAATAAGGCTACGCTTCAGGCTGAAAGGCCGTGCATAGGACATCCTACAGGGTATGGGTGTTTTGAGGCAAAATACTACTGGCGAGTCAAAGACGTCAAAGATAAGCCGTCATTATTCGATGAGAGATTTTATCCCTACAACATTTCTCAAAGCTGTAAGCCCTATATCGATAAGAGTGATTCCAATATAATAAATTTTGGGCAATTCCAGAAGTTAACTAACACCGAGTCTTTAGACCTGACTGAATTAGAGGGTGCGTTTGAAACCGGTTTCATCGAGGCTAAGCTCATAAAGAAAAAATACCAGATCATCTGCCTTAAGCCATTAGTCGCTGTTGTGCTGGAAATCGACAATATAGCCTGGAACAGAGTTTTTTCTTACAGTTACAGAAGATGGACAAGAGCTAATAGAACTATTGGTGTTGATCAAGCAATCGTTGCCAGAAAAAATGGTCATAGCTTCGACACATATGACACGGCAAATGGATTCTATTCTGCTGCACATGGAACCGACAGATCGTTGCGCCTGGTAAATGGACTGGCCCTGCCGAACGGTTTGGATTATGGTTTGGAAATGCCATACGTTGAAAATCCTCGCTGGTTTTCACCGGATTTAGAAGTTAAAGATCAGCCGGTGGAAATGATCTCAGAAACTAAGGGTCGGATTGAAGTTTCGTGGGGTTATTTGTATTTGACAAAAAATAATAACAAGTGGATAGTTACGGCCCAAAAAAATTAATCTCATCCAATAAACTCTAATGAAAGTGGAAACATGAAATATATAAATATAGTTTTTTGTTTAACTGGAATATTGATTTCCGGGTGCGCTAAATACCATGACCTTAGCACCACGGTTCTAAATGAGGACTATGAATGCGGGGTTATTGTGCCGGATGTAATAAAACCTGATTACAGATTATATGCCGAAGATGGAAGATTAACCAGGTTTATAACTGAGACCCAAAAGGGTTTTGGCACTACCCTTTATGTGAAGGGAAAAGTTTACTGGCAGGCATACGAACAAGGTAATAAGACCAGGAAATACAGACCTTATGACATTGTGCGCAAATGTCAGAAATACACTCAAAATCAGGATATGCAAAAGATGACTTTCGAGGAATACATCCAATTGATTAAAGACAAGGGTTTATTCAGATGCAGTATTCACCACCAGGCCTTTAGGAATAATCCCGGCATTAGACGTAGTGGTTTATATAGTAGCTATAGAGGATTAGGCGATTTCAAAACCGCATATAAAAAAGGTATTATTTCTGCCGCGAGAGTAGACAGGAAATATCAGATTATTTGTATCGATCCCATAGTTCTTGTTGAACTGGATATTGATCATATTGCCTGGAACCGACTATTTTCAACTTCAATGAAAAAAATGTGGGTTAGGCGTCCCGATGGAAACTTTTGCCGATATGACACGGAAAAAGGATATACATATCCTCGGTT
>DRGS01000192.1 GCA_011053245.1 Phycisphaerales bacterium | reverse complement strand
TTCAAGATCACTACGATGGCGATCGATATTAACGATACTCGCGGGCTGCGTGTCGCAACGCTTACGCGTGACGCACTTCGCAATATGGGCAGGTACATCGCAGGTGCGGATATTCTGCTGTGCGGTGCAAGTTACCGTCAGGACGTAGCCGATACGCGATACAGCGGTTCCGAGATCGTCGTTCGAAAACTGACCGAGATGGGAGCCGAGATGCACGTCCACGATCCTTATCTCGAACATTGGTATGAACTGGAAAATCAGGATGTCTATCCGTCGCCGGGTCAATCGTGGTCGAGATTCTTCCGCAACCAGCAGGATCTTGAAAACATCAAGGTGCAGGACGATTTGCAGGCATCGCTGAAAGGTGTAGAGGCAGTGATATTGGCTGTGCCGCATTCGCCGTACATGGACCTCGATCCGGAAAAGATCGTCGAATGGGCCGGCGGACCTATCGCTGTTATAGATTGCTTCGGAATACTCAGTGACGATAAGATTCGCAAATACTTCGAATTAGGTTGTGAAGTAAAGGCTCTGGGTCGCGGACATATCCAGCGGATAAAAGAAGAGGTTAGAAGCCAGTCGTAACAACTGTGATGGTTATTCTGGTTTCTTTGTGATCTTCGCCGGTGTGCCGAAAAAGATAAATGTGATCAGTACGAGGCCTGCGCCTGCGATAAAGAGGCTCTGCCGAAATCTTGGTTGCCTGCATCTTTCAAGCCACTGCGGGCCAGCGGATAAATCCTGCTGCGTGTCCGTTTCTTCAAGCAAAGCTTTCCTTGCAGCTTCTAACCGTTCGTCGGAAGCCCTTGGAAAAGCGGTGTCCTCGACGACAGGTTCTGTGCCGAAAGTGCTTCGGGCAAGGCGTTTGAGTACGTTGGGATCCTGGTTGATAAATCTTATCTGCCCGTCGTAATCGTCGATGAGGGCAGCGATCTTGTCGTTATCTACTTGCTGGCTTTGCAGTACGGCGCGGCCCTCGTAAAGCTGCTGCAATTCGTCTGTGAGGATAGATAGCACGATGGCTGAGGCACCAACGGAAAAGAATACGCAAAAGAGAATGAAACGGAATATGGCAGCCATCCTTGACATCTGTTAAACCCTTAAGGTTATCAGAACATTGCACTAAGAAAAAAGCAGGGACGAACATCTCGCCCCTGCCGTCAATTTTTGCAGACTAATACTTGAAAATTTCGCCGCCATATACCGCAGCCGAGCCAAGCTCTTCATGGATACGAAGCAGTTGGTTGTACTTTGCGATCCGGTCGGTTCTGCATGCAGAGCCGGTCTTGATCTGACCGACGCCGGTCGCTACGGCGAGGTCGGCAATGGTAGTGTCTTCGGTTTCTCCGCTGCGATGACTCATAATGGCGGTGTAACCGTTGCGGCGGGCAAGATCGATGGCTTGTAAGGTCTCGGTGAGCGTGCCGATCTGGTTGACTTTGATAAGGATCGAGTTGGCACAACCGAGCTTGATGCCCTTGGCGAGTCTTTTGGTGTTGGTTACGAAAAGGTCGTCGCCTACGATCTGGCATTTGTCGCCGAGTTTCTTTTGAAGTTTCACCCAGCCGTCCCAGTCATCTTCGGCAAGGCCGTCTTCGATACTGACGATGGGGTACTTTTTAACCCAGTCGGACCAGAGCCTGATCATTGCATCGGAGGAGACTTTCTTTTTGGGGTCGGACTTAAAGAATTTGTATGACTTTGAACTCTTGACCCACATCTCCGTCGAAGCCGGGTCAAGTGCGATGGAAATATCTTTACCGGCTTTGTACCCTGCCTTTTTAATAGCTGTAAGGATCAGCTCGATCGCTTCTTCGTTCTTCTTTAGTGAAGGAGCAAATCCGCCCTCGTCGCCAACGCCGGTACTGTAACCTTTGGTCTTTAGAACGCCCTTGAGAGTGTGGAAAACTTCGGCACCCATACGAAGAGCTTCCGGGAAATTACTGGCGCCTACCGGCATGACCATGAATTCCTGGAAGTCGACGTTGCTGTCGGCATGCGAACCGCCGTTGAGTATGTTCATCATAGGGACCGGCAGAATATTCGCGTTGCAGCCACCGATGTAACGATAAAGCGGCAGATCGGCCGATGCGGCAGCGGCTTTGGCAACTGCTAACGAAACACCGAGAAGTGCGTTTGCGCCGAGCTTGCTTTTGTTCTCCGTTCCGTCGATCTCAATGAGAAACGCGTCAAGCTCTTCCTGAGCCATCGCGTCCATACCGATAACTTCCAGTGCGATTATGTCATTGACATTGCTGACAGCCTTCAATACGCCCTTGCCCATGTATCGTTTTCTTTTTGTGTCGCGAAGTTCCACTGCTTCATGGGCTCCGGTGCTGGCGCCAGAGGGGACAATTGCGCGACCGACTGAACCGTCGTCGAGCATTACGTCGACTTCGACGGTGGGATTTCCACGCGAATCAAGAACCTCTCTTGCGGCTACATCTACTATTGTAGTAAACATCACTAATCCTTTCATTTGTTATAATGCTATCATTTACACATTTAGATACTCGATCGCACACCGAAAACGCCGGATATTTTCACAACGAGTCCAAGGGAGTTTACCCGTAATTTTCGGCGGCGTCAAGGACTTTTGATAGGAAGAGCTTATTTAAGCTTGACCCCAATAGCACCGATATTCTATATATGAGATTATCCTGGAGTCATAAGATGGTGCGAAACTTTGTTATATTGGCATTACTGTCACTGCTGACTGTGATTTTCGGTTGCCAAGCCGAAAAGAACTATTATATGTACCGACCGGCGAACTGGGAGCAGCATCATAAATTGATGGATGACTGGGATCCGGCCTCCGATTTGCCGCACCCTCTTATGCCAACATCAAACCCCGAAGATGCCGGATGGATCTGGGTATCCGCATCGGGAAAAATACTCAACGAGGGCTTACTGCCGACTGTTCCTGACAAGGTTCAGGAGTGCGAAACGACTTACCAGATGATGCAGAGGGGCCTTGAGGGGGTCACAGCAACCGAAAAGATCTTAGTAGAAATGGTCAATGGCACCATGGACACCGTAAATGGCACAAATATGACCGATTCTCTTGAAACTGTTGGCTTTGACTGGCAAACCGGCGACCTCTTTTGTGACTGATATTTTTAAGGCTACATAACTGCCTGTCTTGACAGAACTTACGACATATATAGCAAAAAACATTCCTCTGTAAGCACTTTTTTTCAAAAAATTCTCAAAAAAACCTTGCGTTCTCATTTATTTATTGTAAACTACACATAATGTTTGATGTTTATATAACTAACATATGAATAAATTAGGCGAAAGTCGTTTCAGGAAGAAAATGAGTAAGGTTCGGGTCGACATTTCAAAATTTGTGGCCGAAGACGCCAATGGCGGCGATTTTTTGCAGAGGTCCGTTTTTGCCGATCGCGCCGAAATGCTAAGATCCAGAGCTGATACTCTAAGCGGAACCGACGGAGCGATTATGAAAATGTATCTTGATGGGGGCAGTACATACGGCCAGATAGCCCGCTTGATGGGCGTCAACGAGGCCACGGTCGCCCGGCGGATCCGCAAGATCACCAAGAGACTCCTGGACGGCGAATATATCACCTGTCTTCACAACCGCATGAAACTGAACCCGCTTGAGCAGAGGATCGCCAAGGATCATTTTCTTGACGGTTTATCCCAGAGGAAGATCGCGACGAAGAGAAGGGTTTCCATTTATCATGTCCGTATGGGACTTAAACGAATACAGAAAATTGTCGTAGCGTCGGGAAAGAAAGATCGGAGACATAATGCAGAAGTATGATATTGACAAGACGTTTTACTCGCAGGTCAAGGCGACGAAAAAAACTGTTGCGGTAATGAAGATGTTCGGGCTTGATCTTGAGCGGCTAAGGGTAAAGGCGTTCACTCACAAGTGCCGGTTTACATTGGATGACGGCGACATCTGCTATATCGTCGGCGCTTCCGGTGCGGGCAAAAGCGTTATACTGCGTGAGATATACAGCCAGACTCCCGAAAACCAGCGAGTTCGCCTTGACGACATCGAACTTGAAGATGACAGATCAGTCGTTGACTGCATCGATGGAAGTTTTTTCGAATCGCTCAAGGCTCTCAGTAAGGCAGGGCTAAACGATGTCTTTACGGTTCTTCAAACGCCGTCGAAACTTAGCGAAGGGCAGAAGTATCGCTACCGTCTGGCAAAAGCGATCGCAAGCGGAGCCAAAACTATCTTTGCCGATGAGTTCTGCTCGAATCTTGACCGCATAACGGCGGCGGTGATCGCTTATAACATTCACAAACTTGCCAAACGATTCGGACGAAGATTTGTTCTGGCAAGCAGCCATGACGACCTGCTTGGCGATCTCGCCGCCGACGTGCTGGTGATCAAACACTTAACCGGCAAGACGGAAGTTGTCTATCGTAACGCAAAGAGGGGGGAAAATGGATCGGCATAAATGCAGCGCAACAAGTCATCTTCAGATCGTACCGGCAGGGGCCAATGAGTATAGCAAGCTGAGTCAGTATCATTATCGCAGTGGCCGCCTTGGGCCATATAAGGCGATGTATGCTCTCGTCGATACGCATCCCGTACGCAGTAGATTCAACGAGGGAAGAATTATCGTCGGGATCATCGTTTATTCAATGCCGTCGCCGAATCTTGCGCTTCGCAATGTCGCAACCGACGGAGTGTTCGCCCAGTTCGGGGATAGAAGGGCGCAGCTTCAACTGGTCAACGAAAACATCAGGTGCATAGGCAGGGTTATTATCGATCCGAGGTACCGCGGTCTGGCTCTGGCGAGTTATCTCGTACGCGAAACATTAGCGAAACTCGATGTGTCTGTGATCGAGGCGCTTGCGGTGATGGGACAGGTCAATCCGTTTTTCGAAAAGGCGGGGATGAAAAAGTTCGCGGCGAGACTATCGCTGCACTGCGCGAAACTGAGCGAAGCGTTTGGAATGGTCGGTATCGATGAGACGCACTTTACGGATCCGAGAGGCGTTCATGATAAGCTTAAGGGACTTTCGTCCGCCCACAAAGATTTCATTAAAAAACAGTTTCACGATTTCCTTCAGGCTTACGGCAAGCGAAGGAATATGGCTGAGGGCATTGACCGGACAAGTTTTGTACTCGGCAAGCTCTCATCGAGGCCGGCATATTATATCTGGCGAAATCCACAAATCCCGTTAACTATTAAAAGGAGTCAACACAATGCAAACACAAAGTAAGATCGAGTCCATCAGTCTTGACAAGCTGATCGCTCACCCGGCCAATCCCAACCGCATGGCGGGTTCGGCGCTTAAGAAATTGACAAGTCATATCGGCCGCAGCGGCAATTACGAACCGATCGTTGTCCGGCGACATCCGAAAAAGGATGGTTGTTTTGAGATCATTAACGGACACCATCGCAAAAAGGCACTTGAAGAGCTTGGGACCGAAAGGGCGGATTGTCTCATCTGGGATGTAAGTGACGACGAGACCCTTGTCCTGCTTTCGACGCTGAACCGTCTTAGCGGAAACGACGATCTGCACAAGAAAAGCGAACTCATAAAGCAGTTGAGCAGACGGCTTGATATTAAGAGTCTGTCAAGGATGCTTCCGGACAGCCGAAAAAGTATCGAGCACCTAAAGACTCTGGGCCAGACGCCCAAAAGGATAACCATACTGAATAAGTGTATGCTAAACGCGTTGGTGTTCTTTCTTACGGACGAGCAAAAAAAGATAGTTAACAGCACTCTTAAAGAGGCGATCGACCCGGGATCAAAAGGGACAGGTGCGCAGAAAAGGGCGTGGGCAATTGTGGAAATTTTACGTCAGGCGAGGAGAAGATGAAAACAGATAATGGAAAACTGAATAAAAAGCAGTTCGATGTTGTAGATGAACTTTTCCTCGGAAATCTTGAAGAATATGAGATCATCGAGAAATACAAACTCACAAAAAGACTGTTCCACAAATGGATGGCCGACGAGGTTTTCGTAAACGAGATGGAATCCCGGATCAGATCGTCAAGACTTAAGGGCAGGCTCCTCATAGCAAGGTACGCATCCGTGGCAGCGTCAAAACTTGTTGAGTTAACCCAAGACAAAAAGGAAGAGACCGCCCGCAAGGCCTGCGTTGATATTATTTCGCTGCCGATCGAAAGGGCTCGGAAAAAACCCACGGATCATTTGGACAACGAGAAAGGCCGCCAGATCATAGCGCCGGAACTTGCAGGCAAACTATTGGAAGTATTAGCGAAAGGCCAAAAACCATGACAGAACGTACATCACCACAGATCAAAGAGGCGGAAAATATTTTCGGCAACCTTAGATATACGATGCCGATGACGAAACAGGATCTGCGTAATTACGTCAAGGTTTTTTTGGGGATCGATGTGCCGTTTGCGGTACATTGCCAAGGGCATAGCTCGCCGATGGATTATCTGTGGTACTGTTTCAGTACGGATTTCGCAACTGCAGACAAAGCAAGAACAAACGGGGACTTAGTAGTATGGGCAAACCGCGGAGGGGGCAAGACCGAACTTGCCGCTATCGCCACCTTGCTGGACTGCATCTTTAAGCCCAACTGCCAGGTCCGAATCCTCGGCGGTTCGCTCGAACAATCCAACAGGATGTATGAATATCTTTCGAGTTTTGTCCATCGCGGATTTGAGGATTCTCTTTCAGGAGCCATGCTAAAGGAAAGGTGCGCGTTTTCAAACGGTTCATCGGTAGAGGTGCTTCCGCAATCGTCCAAGAGCGTTCGCGGACGCCACATCCACAAACTGCGATGCGACGAGGTGGAGCTGTTTGACGAACAGGTTTTCACAGCCGCAAAATTCATTACCCAAAGCACGGAGAACATAACCGCCGCGATGGAGACCATAAGTACCATGCATCGTCCCTACGGCTTGATGCAGAAACTTATCACACAGGCAAATGAGATCGGTACGCCCATATTTAAGTGGTGCCTTTGGGAGGTCATCGAAAAGTGTGCAGGCAGAAACTGCTCAACTTGTCCGCTGTGGTCCGATTGCGGAGCAAAGGCAAAGAAAGCAAACGGATATTTGAAGATCGATGACTGCATCACACAGATGCGGCGCAGCAGCCGGGCAAGTTTCGAAGCTGAAATGCTCTGTATGCGTCCGCTGCTGGAAAATGTGGTGTTCGCCGATTTTGACCCTGAGATACACATCGCCGACATCGGCTACGATCCGAACCTGCCGCTGTATCGGGCGATCGATTTTGGATTCGTAAATCCTTTCGTATGCCTGTGGCTGCAGACCGACCTGAAGGGCAACGTATATGTGATCGATGAGTATGTACGCAGCAAGGTCGCTGTCGCGGCCCACGGTGAAGAATTGAAACGGCGGTATCCGATCGGCGAAGAAAGTATCGCGGCGACATTTTGCGACCCCGCAGGTGCCGGCAGAAACGACGTTACCGGTACGAGTGCGGTTAAAGAGTTGCGGGCGATGGGGATCGTGACCAAATATCGCAGGAGTACGATACTCGAAGGGATCGAGCTTGTTCGAAGGGCGATTCGCGCAGGCGACGGCAGCAGCAAACTGAAGATATCGCCGAATTGTGTAAGGCTGATCGAGTCGATGCAGTGCTATCACTATCCGGACGATAAAAGTGTTACAGCTACCAGCGAACTGCCGCTCAAAGACGGTGTTTACGACCATCCGATTGACGCTCTGCGGTATTTCTTTGTAAATTATCAAAGGAATGCAAAGGTCAAGAGCAGGCGATATTGAACCGCGAAGACCTGATGCAGCTAATAAGCTATGCGAACTTTTCCTGCGGGTTTTCGGATCTTGTAGCGGCAAGGCCTATCAATAACGGCATGAGCAGGCACAGGGCCGTGACCTGCTGATAGCTTTGCGTGATGTTGTGGCCAATACTGAAGAACCATGGTCCGATGGCGCTTGCAAAGACAATTATCGACATCGTAAGACCGCTAACTGCCCCTAAGTGTTTTCTTCCGAAGAATCTCGGCCATGCAACATTGAATATAGTTCCAAACAATCCCCCGCATATCCCATAGCCTGCCGCGGTAAGTGCCCAGCCGATATTCGTGCTAAACAATACAACTCCGATCGTTCCAAGTGCCTGCGTCAGCATCATGACAACAAGGAGCCATTTGATCTTTGTCCTGGTCCTGTCGCACATCCATCCGCTAACGAATCGTGTCACAATACTGATAACCGCCATTGGCAGAAAAATGGTGAAAGCCTGCTCGCGGCTCCGCCCCATCTCCGAGCCTATGGAGGTAATATTAAATGTTATAGCAGTGATCATCAGGGCGTGTGAAGCCATTCCGAAACTGAACACCCAGAAGGTAAGCGTCTTTGCAGCTTCGCTCCGGGTTAACTCCTTTACAGTTTCACTAACGCTAACAGGGTGTTTTTTCAGCCAGGCCTCATCGGTAATTCCATCCATCACCAAGCCGCACTGCTCGGGGTTATCGCGATAAAACAACCATCCGATAAGACCCATGCCGACGCCTACCATAAGTCCTAAGGCGACCAGGGCGCCTCGCCACTGAAATATCCCGATCAGTTCATTGAGAGCAAGGGGAGCTATGCTGAAAGCAAACGATACCGGCACACCCGATATCGCCGTCGCAAGACCTCTTTTGTGATTGAACCATTTGCCGATAGATATTCGTGAGGCCATCGTGATACAACCCTGACCGAAAAAACGAACCAGCATAAAGCACAGGGTTACAACGATCATGGTCGTGAAAATATCGACGGATATGCTTCGGGCAATGCGATCGGAATAGGAAAGAATACAGAGACTTACGCCAAGGCCAAGGGTAGCGGTCACTATCATAGCACGCGTCCCTATGCGGTCGAGCAGTCTGCCTGCAAGCGGCAGCAGGATACCGGCGGCGATCGTGCCGAACATATATGTGCGGCTGAGTTGTTCGCGAGTCAGACCAAGTGCAGGGAGCAGATAGTCGGTAAAGACGCCTACGCTCATAGTCTGGCCGGGAATGCTTGCGATGATCCCAAGTGTGGCAGCGGCGGCGATCACCCAGCCGTAAAAAAACGGGAACCGCCGCGGCGCAAAAGGCACATCAACCCAACGCGAGGCCTTACCAGCATTTTGTATTTCAGTATTTTCCATCAAAGCAGCCTTAAAGCATACTTCTAACAGATTGCCAATGCTTATGCAATGTTTATTCGCAATGAAAAGTAAAAAATCGGATTTGACGAGTCAGATTCTTTATGGTAAACTCACTGTCTTTTACGAGGTGAACTATGCAGATACATAATATTATTCTCGGTGATTACCAGACCAATAGCTACTGTGTTACGGCTAATGAAGATGCTGCCGATTGCCTGGTGATCGATACCGGCCTGTCGCCGCAGCCGTTGATAGACTTTATTAAGGAAAAGAATCTCAACCCAATAGCGGTTATTCTTACCCACGGTCACGCCGACCACATCGCCGGTCTCAATCTGCTCAGGGAAAACTGGCCCGATATTAAAGTCGCGATCCATGTTCAGGATGCCGATATGCTCAACGACACTCAGGCGAATCTTTCGGCGCTTACAGGCGCGTCCTTTGAGACCGAACCTGCCGATATCATCATCGAAGAAGATGGCCCCATCGAATTTGCGGGTATAAAATTTGACGTCATGCACACACCCGGACACACACAGGGCGGAATATGTCTTTACGCAAAAGACGATGGGATCCTCTTTGCGGGCGATACGCTTTTCGCTATGTCGATCGGCAGGACGGATTTCCCCGGCGGCAATTACGCCCAACTTATCTCAGGGATAAAGAAAAAGCTCCTGGTTCTCCCCGACGAAACGAAAGTTTACACTGGCCACGGACCCGAAACGACAATAGGTACGGAAAAAAAGTTTAACCAGTACCTGCGATAGCAGAAATTAGTGGTCCACCGGCTGGCCGAGATATTCGGTAAGTTCGGCGAAAACCTCTTCGAGAAGCTCCGGCGTTTTCGCCTCGACGTTAAGTCTTAGCAAAGGCTCGGTATTGCTCGGGCGGCAGTTAAACCACCAGTCCTTATACTGGATCGTCACACCGTCGAGATCGTCATACTTGCCATCGCTGTACTTTCTGGCCAACTCTTTCATTGCCAGCTCTTTGTTCTCGACCTCGAAATTAACCTCGCCGGTCCCGCTGTATCTTCTCAAAGGCTCAACCAGTTCGCTTATGGGCGCCTCGGCTTCGCTTAAAATATTGAGCATGTGGACAAGCGTTATCATACCGGAGTCGGCGTAAAAATTATCGCGATAGTAAAAATGCCCGCTCAGTTCCCCGCCGAAGATGGCATGGCTGTCGCGGAGGGTCTTTTTCATAAACGAATGGCCCACGCGTTCGCGTCTCGGTGTGCCGCCATATTTGATGATCTCTTCCTGAAGAACATGGCTGCTGCGAAGATCGTAAACGATCGCCGAATTGGGATGCTTCGTAAGAAAATACGGAACCATCAGGCTCGTCAGCAGGTCGCATCCGATATTTCTGCCCTGCTCGTCGATCATCATCAATCTGTCGGCGTCACCGTCAAAACATACTCCGGCATCGGCATCCTCTTCCCGGACAACTTCTTTCAACTCGGCAAGATTGGCTTCGACGAGCGGATTCGGCGGATGGTTAAACGTCCCGTCATGTGTCATGTTCAAGCCTATTATCTCTATCGGCAGTTCGGAAAACAGAGCCGGAATCATCTTCCCAGCCATTCCATTAGAGGCATCGACGACTATCTTAAGAGGTTTTACGTTCGGGTTCAGGAACTTAAGAACATGGTTGCGATAATGATCGGTCAGGTCGCACTTTTCGACCGAGCCGTTTGAGATCGCCTTTGTATGCAGAAGTGCGGTGGCTATGTGCTTTATTTCCTTGAGACCGGTATCGACGCCGACAGGCTTTGCGTCCAGACCCGATATCTTAAAACCATTATACTTCGGGCCGTTATGCGAAGCCGTAACCTGTACGCCACCGCAGGTACCGAGGTGATTGATGGCAAAGTACATCTGCGGTGTGTCGATCATTCCGATGTCTATGACATTGGCCCCGGCGGCATTCATGCCCTCGATAAGTGCCTTGGCGACAGATTCGCTGTGTGTCCGCATATCCCGACCAACGCATACGCTCTGGGCATTAGCCTGGCCACGCTCATATCCTCTCAGCAACGACCGAAGGAACTGGGCAGCACCGTGCCCGATCTTCCATGCCGCTTCTTCATCCAACTGTTCAGGGTAAAGGCCCCGAATATCATAAGCCTTGAAAATCGAAGGATCCATATTCCACTCCAAAAATAACGCAAACCATATATGAAAAAACGTCAATACATGGTAATCTACGCCTGAAACGGCAATATGTCAACTATCAATCTGGAATCGGTATAAATTTCTTGGATACACCGACTCCGCCATAGCTGTTGTTTTGTGTGATTATTGATGCCTCTTTTTCCCGACAACGAAAAATCCGCCAATACCCAATATGACCAGCGTAGCAGGTTCCGGCACCGCAAGATACTCAAATGTGTTCAACGCAAACTGCTCATTGTCCGCCGAGGTAAAATTGGCACTAACAGGTTGTGGCCATGCCCACAGATTGCTGTCACCTATTACCACCACTCGTCCCAGTCCGTGTTCAGCAATGGCTATGGCTGTTTTGCCGCTGTCAACATCGCGACCGACTGATATGGCCGAGCTAGACGGGGTGAACCTGAAACCGGAGGCACCATTCATGGATACCTGGTTTACTTTTGTTCCGTCTTCTGTTTCGCCAAATATCTCATGATTAGAAAGATCTGTGATATTAACATTACCGGCAGATATAAGGTCTGTCGAGATAAGAGACTCAAAGCCAAACCTATTAACAAGCGGGTTAATGTTGTCAACAGGTGCAGTTGTAGTGTCACCCATTATAAGCAGTCCACCGCCGCCACTGACAAAGGCATCAAGGGCATCTATCTCGTCAGTATAAAGGGCGTCGCCATACGGAGAAAAAACCGAACTGAGAACAGAAATCACGACAACATCAATACCGGAAAAATCAGTCGTCAGATCAAATGGGGAGGAACCGGTGGTGGCCACAGAAAAAACGTTATCTTTCGTTAAGCTTTCCGTCAGTTCACTGTAATAATCGCTTGGCTGATAGCTATGGGATCCATCGTCAAAAACCCCGTGTGATGTGTCCCACAGGACGGTATATGTCGCCATCGCAGCCGGCGCAAGCGAAACCGCCAAAGCAAACACAAAACACATCATCGGCATAAGCCTATTCTTTTTCATTACTCCAACCTTCCCAAAATACCACCGTCAGGCAGTCGCCGCAGATAACATTGCTACGCAAGTATCTGACGGTGTTTTACATTTCATAAGCGTATTAACTGCCGTGCTGGTCCTTGAGCAGTTTTTTCAAGCCCTCGTTCTCACGCCTTGTCGCGTCCAGATCAAAGAGCAGGTACTTTACGCAAACCCTGAGGTAGTCCAGCGACTCCTGCAGTTGATCCATGCTCTTTCTGAGCTTATTGTGGGTTTTACCGGTATTCCTGACAAGCGTGATAAGCTCTTTTCTTTGCGGGTCCGGCAAACCTTTGATCTCTTCGACCAGTTCGTTCATCTTTTTTTCGAATGCAGCTTCATCCATTTTTCATCCCCTCAACTTAATGCGATTAACTTTTAATACCACTCCCAATAAAAAATACCATTTTGTGCGCGGTTAAATTTCTTTACCATAACACATTACAATCGTCATCGCGGAAGCTTATTACCCTATAAGGGTATCAACAAACCTTTCTGTTTACCAAAACTGTTCCTACTTCTTTTTCCTTAAGAATATCAAATACCCAAAACCAAGCAGCGCCATCGTCGCAGGTTCCGGGACAATGATTATATTAGCGGTAGAAGACATGCCGACAACCATATCGTTATAGTCGCCGTCGAAAGAACCGTTCCTGGCATTTATCTTCAGATCCTCAAACGCTATGGCTATGTCCAAATTTCCTACGACATTCTCAACCTCTTCTATGTCAAATATCAATGCGTGCGGCACACCCAGATCGGCGTCCGTATTCAGCGACGACTCCGAGTAAAACAGCCCGCCGTTATTCCCACTATCACCGCTGTCGAGATAAAATCCGAACTCCGATCCGATAGAGATCGTTTTACCTTTACCTTTATGTTTATGTTTCTTTCCCTTATCCCCAATCCATGCCTGACCCTTATCAAGGTCGAACGTAACCACAAAGGAATCCCCGACCGTATCCTCACCGCGAAAGATCTCTAATGTTTTCGACGGATCCGCATGGTCGTATATCCCCATCCTGTTCCACTTGGCAAAACCGGCTTCTTCGCCTAAGAGCGAGAACTCGACGGTTTGGATCCCACTGGCATCGCTCAAACTGAGATAGTACTGATCGCTCGGACCGATACCATCAAACTGCCCATCCCCTAATACATCACCGAGATCAGGCTTATCGATCATAATCGTAGCCATCGCAGGCAGTGATAGAGCAAGCACAGAACAAATTGTAAATAGGCAAACTTGTCTCATTATACCCCCCCGGGCAATACAAATCACAATTGTAAATTCGTTTTGTTCGCGGTTAAGTTTCTCTGCGACAAATATTACCATTGCCATCGCGAAAGTTTATTACCCTATAAGGGTATAAATTGAAACATCAACTGCAAACACACCGAAACATTAGAAACTTAATACACTTGTCTTTCCGAATCTAACGTTACAGAAACCCCCATTTCTGGTTTGTTTATTCGCGATTGAAATGCACACAATACTCGACCGAACAATCGCCGGACAGTCCCCGCACATCTCATCGCTGCAATCATTGTAGCATAAAGCCATTAGCGATTCAACAAAATAACCCGAAAATACCATCCCGGAGACCCATTTTCACCCCTAACAGCACAAAAATAAGGTTAATACCGGACCACACCGAAAAAAATTTCTTCCCCAATCACCCCGCAGATTTGACAATAATATGGTTATTATGTAGCTCACCCGACAAATGCCACCTCCGGACAGAATTGGCTTTCCGCCCCGAATTCAGTTAAAATCGTAAAAAATGAATTTTTCTTAAAGTAAAACGCCCGGCTGGATCGTGATGTATAGTGAGAGATGTTGGTCCGGCATTAATTACAGAGCTCGAAATGATAGAAGACAGGTTACTTATACGCAAATTCAAGCGAGGCAGCCGATCCGCCTTGCAGCGGATCTATGAGAAATATCGCGGCTATCTGCTAACGTTAGCAACTGCTCTTTTAAATGATGTCAATTCGGCTGAGGACGTTGTACATGACTTCTTTGTGTCATTTGCGCAATCCGCCGACAGCTTGAAAACCGATGGGAGCCTTAAGTGGTATCTGGCGACATGCGTAGCCAATCGTGCAAAGGACAGATTACGAGCGGCCAAACGTCAGGCTGTAAGCATAGACTTTGCGGAGGCAATGTCCTCCGATGCAAGGGGACCGGCATCTTCTGCGATATGTAATGAACAATTGCAAATGTTAAACGCCGCACTGGCTCAGATCCCGTACGAGCAGAAAGAAGTAGTGATCCTACATGCTCGTGGCCAGATGAGATTCAGAGCCATTGCAAAGATGCAAGATGTTTCGATCAAAACCGTCCAGAGCAGATACCGCTACGGACTGGATAAATTGCGTATAATTTTAGATAAGCAGGTGAAATAATGAAACCCGCAAAAAAAATAGAAAAGATGATAAGTGAAATCAACGTTACTCCCGACGCCCAAAAGGACAAAAAAACCTTAGACGATATCCTTGATGCACAGAAAAAAACAAAATCCTCGGCGAATACACCGCCGAATACATGGAGAATAATTATGAATAACAAAATGACAAAGTTTGCAGCAGCAGTGATAATTATTGCGGCAGTATTTTCAATAACTATCTTTGATAAGTCAACGTCGACAGCTTATGCAATTGAACAAGCTTTGGATCAGATCGCAAAAGCTAAAACGATTATGTGGAGTACAACATTCTACACTCATTTCACCAGCAAGGACGGAAAAAGATCATGGATTGAAACTGAAACTCGACAATTAGCTTATAAATCACCGGGCTTTTATCGTGAAGAAAAACTGGATGAAAATATGCAGGTCAAGAGCGTAACGATCACAGATACTGTTAATCTCAAAAAAATAAGTTTGAACCCGGCAAAAAAGAAAGCAACCGTTCGCGCACTAGCGTTTGCAAATTACGATCCAGATGGGCCATTTGTATGGGTAAAAAAAGAGATAAAAGGAGCTGACCTTGAATTGGTAGGCAGAAGAGACAGCGAGACCGGTCAGACCAACATTTTTCGAACGGCATTTAGAGACATAGCAAACAATGAAGACTGGAGCTATGACTTCTGGATCGATGCTAAAACCAAGGACATCGTCGAAGTTCATGTTCCCGGAGCCGACATCTATGATCCCGAGAACGACCCCACAATGGATAACCCACCCGAAGAAGCATGGTCTACAAGTAATCCTATCAGTCATATTAAGCACGATATCAGTTTCGATATGGAACTGGATGAATCACTTTTTCAACTCCAACCGCCTGAAGGGTATACCATTATTAATATTGCTCGCGAGCAGGTGACAGAGAAAGAGATGATTGACTACCTAGGCATTCTGGCCGATTACTATGACAAGACATTTCCTGAGCGGTTATTTCCTGTGGCAGTAACCAGTGACAGGCTGAATGCGATTGAGGCCAAGCCGGAAAACAGCAGAACTGTAGCAGAACAAAATCTTCTCGAAACGAACAACTATTATAAAATGGCTAATCTTAACATGCTGCCCATTGGTCACTTCATTGAGGATCATACTGTGAAAAACAGCTTCAGGTATATGGGCAAAGGTGTCGATTTAGGTGATCAAAATCGCATCGTTTGTTGGTATAAACTAAAAAAATCCAATACTTACCGAGCCGTATATGGCGACCTGAGTGCCAGAGACATAGGAGCGGATGAATTGCCACTGATAGTTGAACCTTGACAAATTACAGGGAAAGACTAAACACAGTTTAAGGCCAGGCTGTTTAGCTTGGCTTTTTTGGACATGCGGTCTACTCGGCATCTTTGAGCAACTTGTACTCGACGCTGTCAACCAGCGCAAGCCAGCTTGCCTCGATCAGATTTTCCGAGACCCCCACCGTACCCCATATTGAGTCCTGATCGCGTGATTCGATGACAACCCGCACTTTCGCCGCTGTCCCGGCGCGGGCATTTACCACACGCACCTTATAATCGATAAGGTTCATTTCATTGATCCTCGGATAGAACCCTTCCAGCGATTTTCGCAACGCACTATCCAGAGCATTAACCGGACCATCGCCTTCGCTCACGACATGTTCGGTGATACCGTCAACCTTAAGCTTAACCGACGCTTCCGTAACGATTCTCCCAGCCGTATCGCGTTCGACATCGACATGATACTTCTCAAGCTCAAAGCTGGGTTCAAAACTCCCCATGGCTTTGCCGATAAGTATATCGAAACTGGCTTCGGCGGCTTCGAACTGGTAGCCTTCATTCTCAAGGTCCTGTAACATTTTGAGGATCTTCTTCGCCAATCGCCTGTCCGTAATATTCTTATTTTCGAGTTTCGCCATCACATTGGAAGAACCGGAAAGCTCGGATATCAAAAATCGTCTTTCATTGCCGACCAGCTCCGGACTTACATGTTCGTAAGTACGCTTATTCTTTCGAAGTGCATCGATATGAAGCCCGCCCTTATGAGCAAATGCGCTATCGCCGACATACGGCATATTCGTAACCGGCGAAAGATTAGCGATCTCGAAGATGAACCGCGAAAGCTTCATAAGCGATTTGAGTCTATTTTTACATGCAAGTTCAAAACCCATCTTCGCCGTCAGATTCGGGATTATCGTACACAGGTTGGCGTTGCCCGTCCGCTCGCCGAGACCGTTGACGGTCCCCTGAACATGCGTCGCTCCGGCACGGACTGCGGCAAGTGTATTCGCAACCGCGCAATCGCTGTCGTTATGGGCGTGGATACCGATCATTATACCAGAAAGTTCCCCGCAGACTGTTTTGGTTATATCGTAAACCTCATCAGGAAGACAGCCGCCATTCGTCTCGCACAAAACCACGCAGTCCGCTCCTGCATGGGCTGCCGCGGTAACGACCTTCATCGCGTACTCGGGATTCTCCTTATAGCCGTCGAAGAAATGCTCGGCGTCAAAGATAACCTCTCTGCCTTTGTCCTTAATATATTTAACCGACTCTTCGCAGATGACAAGATTCTTATCGAGACTGCACCGCAGCACATCGGTAACATGCATGTCCCAGCTTTTGCCGACGAGCGTGACCGCAGGCGCCCCGCAAGCCAGAAGTGCCTGAAGATTCTTATCGTCGGCAACCTTGTTCCTCGCCCGACGCGTACTGCCGAAAGCCACCACCTTAGAATTATTGAGCTTCGATCCGCAAAGCTCCTTAAAAAATTCTTCCTCCTTCGGATTGCTCATCGGATACCCGCCCTCAATGTAGTCCATTCCGAACTCATCGAGACGCTTAGCGATCAGCAGCTTATCGGCAAGCGAAAAACTCACCCCTTCAGCCTGCATCCCATCCCGCAACGTAGTGTCATAAACCTTTATATTTGCCATATTTACACCTTAGAGCATAAAATACCAAGCGCATATTATATTAACCGGACCGTCAAAAGTAAAGAAAAATCCACGATTACCTGCATACCGACGGCAAATATCCCAATACCGCCTTTAATCACGAAAAAACGCCGTTCAACGGAAAATATGCGATCCGCTAATGAGTTTCCCTTGAAATGACACATCATTATATGTAAACTGGTTCGTTTCAGTAAATGAAGGGCCAGTTCTTAGCGGGTTAGATATTATGAGTACAAATGAATCTATTGCGGTCGATCTTAAGCCTTTGGACGGTATCCTTTCATCGTTTCCGAACGCTGTAAGCATGGACCTGATCCCCATTTTGCAGAAGATCCAAAATACTTACGGTTATCTGCCACGCCAGGTGCTTATGGCTCTTAGCAAACGGACCGGGATCCCCGCAAGCAGAATATACGGCGTCACGACCTTTTACGAGCAGTTTTATCTTACCCCGCACGGTAAGAACACCATAAAATGCTGCCGCGGAACTGCCTGCCATGTCAAAGAGGCAGTGGGCATCGCAGAGGCGATCGAAAATACGCTTGGCATCAAAGATGGCCAAACGACCGAGGATATGCAGTTCACATTCGAAACCGTCGCCTGCCTGGGAACATGTGCATTGGCCCCGGTGATGATGATAAATGGAGTATATCACGGCAAGATGACACCGAACCATGTCAAGGAGATTATTGAGAACATGAAATCGCCCCAGGAGGCATGTTAATGGATAGGTTAGGCAACACTTCGGATTTTCACGCATGGTACAAGCAACTCATGGCCGAGATGGATACCGATATTCCGGTAATCATGCTCTGCGGTGGAATAGGCTGCAAAGCCATGGGGTCAGAGCCGGTCCATAGCGCCTTTATCGAGGAGATCGACAGGCTCGGACTTAAAGACAAAGTTAAACTCAAACTGACAGGATGTCACGGCTTTTGCGAAAAGGGCCCTGTCGTTGTCATATTGCCAGACAAGTTTTTCTACCCCGGCGTAAAACCTGAAAACGTCGCAGATATATTGCAGCAAACGGTCATCGGCAGAAAACCTATCGAAGACCTGCTGTACGTTGACCCGGCAAGCGGCAACAAGATCACATACGAACAGGATGTACCTTTTTACGCCGGCCAGCAGCGAAATGTATTTCGAAATAACGGAAAGATCGACCCGGTCGAGATCGAAGACTATGTCCTGCACGAAGGCTATCGCGCGTTTGTTAAAGTGCTGGACGAGTATTCCCCCGAAGAGGTGGTAAAGATCGTCACCGATTCCGGTCTTCGCGGACGAGGAGGAGGCGGTTTTCCAGCTGGGTTGAAATGGAACTTCTGCCGAAAAGCACCCGGCGACCAGAAGTATCTGATATGCAACGCCGACGAAGGTGACCCTGGTGCCTTTATGGACAGAAGCATTCTCGAAGGAACTCCCCATGCTGTGTTGGAAGGGATGTTAATTGCAGGTTACGCCATCGGGGCGACATGCGGATTCATCTATGTACGAACCGAGTATCCTCTGGCAGTGAGCAATACAATAGCTGCTATCGAACGTATGCGACGGAAAGGGCTTTTGGGAGATAATATTCTCGGCAGCGGGTTTTCTTTCGATATTGAAATTCGCGAAGGAGCCGGAGCATTTGTCTGCGGAGAAGAGACAGCCCTTATCGCATCTATCGAAGGCAACAGAGGAATGCCTCGGCCCAGACCGCCGTTTCCCGCGATCAGTGGATACCTGGGCAAACCAACAAACATAAACAACGTCGAAACATTTGCAAATGTCCCCCTGATCATGCTCAAAGGCAGCCAGTGGTACAGCGCAATAGGCACCGAAAAGAGCAAGGGCACAAAAATATTCGCTCTCGCCGGCAAGGTAAAGAATACCGGCCTTGTCGAAGTACCGATGGGTGTAACCCTTCGCGAGATAGTCTTCGATATCGGCGGCGGCATACTCAACGATAAAGAATTCAAAGCCGCACAATTAGGCGGTCCATCGGGCGGGTGCATACCGACAAAGTATCTTGATAACATCATTGATTACGACAGCGTTCAGGAGATAGGAGCGATAATGGGATCAGGCGGCCTGATCGTAATGGACGAAGAGACCTGCATGGTTGATATTGCCCGCTACTTCCTTGAATTCGTACAAGCTGAATCATGCGGCAAATGCACACCCTGCCGCGTCGGTACGAAAAAAATGCTCGATATTCTCAAATCGATCTGCGCCGGCACCGCGAAAATGACAGATATTGACACACTCGAAAAACTCGCCGAAGACATCCGCAAGGCATCTCTATGCGGACTCGGACAAACCGCTCCGAACCCGGTATTGAGTACGCTTAGAAACTTCAAAGACGAGTACGTCCAGCACATCGTCGAACGAAAATGCCCCGCTGGTGTCTGCAAGGACCTGTTAGGTTACGAGATCGTCGAAGTCTGCATCGGCTGCGGAGCCTGTCGAAGAATATGCCCCGTCGATGCCATAACCGGCGAAAAGAAAGAACTACACATAATCGACCAGGACAAATGCATCAAATGCGGCCAATGTTATAACGCATGTAAATTCCAGGCAATTACAAGATGAGCGAAACGATAAAAATTACGATAAACGGAAACGAGCTAACCGCAACGCACGGCCGGACGATACTCGAAGTCGCCTGCGAAAACGGTATCGAAATACCCAACCTCTGTCACGACCCGAGGCTAAAACCCTCCGGTTCATGCAGGCTGTGTGTTGTTGAAGTCCAGGGACAGCGAGCACCGGTTACAGCTTGTACGTTTCAGATTATACCCGGCATGATCGTCGAGACCGAAACCGACACCATCCGCCAATTGCGAAGGACCGTTCTGGAACTTCTCTTTTACGAACACCGCGGCGTCTGCACCACCTGCGACGAAAACGGAGAATGCAAACTTCAGCAATACGGCTATGACTACCAGTTAAGCGACGATGTATTTCAGCTTCCCGAAGCTGGCGAAAAACAGCCCAACTATACAACCGGCAACGAAGCCATCGAATACGACCCCGCCAAATGTATCCGCTGCGGAAGATGCATCAGGATATGCGAAGAGGTCCAGATGGATTCGGCCCTTACCTTCAAAGAAAGAGCAGGCGACGTCGAAGTAACTACCGCCTTTGATATGCCGCTAAACGAATCGACCTGCGAACTCTGCGGTCAGTGCGTCTCAACCTGCCCGACCGGAGCACTCTACGAACGCCACGCAAAAGGCAGGGGCCGATGCATGGACCTGAAGAAAACAACCACGACCTGCCCATACTGCGGCGTCGGCTGCCAGACGGACCTTAATATAGACGAAAAGAAAAACGAGATCGTCCGCATAACCAGCAAAGTAGGCTGTGTCCCCAACGACGGCAATCTCTGCGTCAAGGGCCGCTTCGGCATGGACTTCGTCTCAAGCGACAAACGCCTCACCGCACCATTGATCAAACGCAACGGCAAATTCGAAGAAGCCTCATGGGAAGAAGCGATAGAACTCGTCGCAAGCAAACTCAGCGAAACCAAAAAAACTTACGGCCCCGACAGCATCGCCGGCCTAAGCTCCGCCAAGTGTACCAACGAGGACAACTACGTCTTCCAAAAATTCATCCGCGCTAGTATAGGCACCAACAACGTCGACCATTGCGCAAGATTGTGTCACGCCTCCACCGTAGCTGGCCTCGCCCGCGCATTCGGCAGCGGAGCAATGACAAACAGCATCGACGAATTCAAAAACGCCGCCTGCATATTCATCATCGGCTCAAACACCACCGAGGCCCATCCTGTCATCGGCCTCAGCGTAAAAGAAGCTGTCGTCGAAAACGCTACCGAACTCATCATCGCCGACCCGCGAAAGATCGACCTCGTCAGATTCGCCAAACAGCACGTCAGTCAGAAACCCGGCTCCGACGTCGCGCTGCTAAACGCAATGATGAACGTCATCATAACCGAGGGACTGGAAGATAAGGAGTTTATCGCCGAGCGTACCGAGGATTTCGAAAAGCTAGCGGCCACCGTCAAGGATTTCACCCCCGAAAAAGCCGAGACAATAACAACCATCCCAGCCGAAAACATCCGCCAGCTTGCAAGAACTTACGCAAAGGCAAAAACTTCAAGCATCATATACAGCATGGGCATAACCCAGCACACCACCGGAACCGACAACGTCCTCAGCATCGCCAATCTCGCAATGCTCACCGGCAACGTCGGCAAAGAGTGCACCGGCGTAAATCCCCTGCGAGGCCAGAACAACGTCCAGGGTGCCTGCGATCTCGGAGCACTGCCAAACGTATACCCCGGCTATCAATCCGTTGAGGACCCTGCCATAAAGGAAAAGTTCGAGACTGCCTGGAACGCCAAACTATCCGGCGACAAGGGCCTTACAATAATCGAAATAATGCACGCCATCGAAGACGACAAGATCAAGGCACTCTACATCATGGGCGAAAACCCGGCCCTTTCCGATCCGAACTTAAACAGAACGCGAAAGGCTCTTGAGTCCGTCGATTTTCTCGTCGTCCAGGACATCTTCCTCACCGAAACCGCCGAATACGCCGACGTCGTCCTGCCCTCAACCTGTTTCGCCGAAAAGGATGGCACCTTCACAAACACCGAGCGCCGCGTCCAGCGCGTTCGCAAAGCAATTGACGTCCCCGGTACTGCCCGTAACGACTGGGAGATCATCTGCCAGATAGCAACGAAAACCGGTTACCCGATGAGTTACGAAAACGAATCTGAAATATTGGATGAGATAGCATCTGTCTCGCCTATCTACGGCGGGATGTCGTTTGACAGAATAGAATCAATAGGTTTGCAATGGCCATGCCCGGACAAGACCCATCCCGGCACAAAATATCTGCACAAGGATAAATTCTCACGCGGCAAGGGCAAGTTCCATCCCGTCGAATACAGACCCCCTGCCGAAGAGCCGGAAAAGAAATACCCATTCGTCCTCACTACCGGAAGGCAGCTATACCAGTTCCACACCGGAACCATGACACGAAAATCGGCTGTGATAAATCAGATCTCGCCAACCGGATACGTCGAGCTTCACCCCGATGATGCCGCAAAACTCAAGGTCAAAGATGGCGAAAATGTCAAAGTAACCACACGCCGCGGAAATGTAACCGTCCCTGCTAAAGTAACCGATGGCATAGAACCCGGCTGGCTCTTCATGCCATTCCATTTCGTAGAATCCGCAGCAAACTTGCTAACCAACGACCAACTCGACCCCATAGCCAAAATACCCGAATACAAAGCCTGCGCAGCAAACATCACCAAGGCTTAGTGAACGGTTGGTAGGGCGGGCTATGCCCACGCGGTCATCTGACAATAGTGGAGAAGAATCAACCGGTAACAAATTGTGACCGGATGGGCAAAAACAGAAAAAACGTTAAACCGTGTGGCACCTTCAAGCGCAGCTTGTGGGTGCTAACCTCAAAATTTGACGGCCGGGTGCCATGCCCACGCTTGCGTGGGCATGTTGATGCTTATCACAAATTGTGAGGACATTTCAAGTCTTAAATACTTAGACAAAAAATTCTTGAATTACCATTGACAGCAATTATGAAAAATGTTTTAATACCGTTATGTCGAACCATACATAACGCTATAAGAAAGGAAAATCATGGATAATGACCAAGTAATCGCCGTTATTACCTCCTCGGCGGTAGAATCTGACGGCAAAAAGAAGCTCTCCTGCGCAAAAGTATTCGAGATCGCCGAACAATTCGCGATTTCCAAACAGGACATCGGCCAGCTTTGCAACGAAAACGATATAAAAATAAATGCCTGCCAACTGGGATGCTTCAAATGACGACCACCCTCTCAGAGGTTAAACCCAAATGCAAGCTCTGGCTAACCAGCCAAACGCGCCAAAGCCCTTTCGGCGACGGAAAATGGCGGCTGCTAAAAGCCATCGACCAAACCGGTTCGCTAAAAGCCGCCACCGAACTGCTCGGTATCAGCTATCGAAAAGCATGGGGCGACCTGAAAAACGTCCAAACTCTCCTCGGTGCCGACCTCATCGAAAAACATCGCGGCGGCAAGCAAGGCGGAACCACCTGCCTCACACCCCTGGGCAAAAAATGGCTCGACGCCTACACCAACTTTCGCAGCGACATCGACACCGCCATGACCACCGCCTACGACAAACATATAAAGGAACTGAACACAAACTGAAATCCATACAACTAATTTTTAAGATTAGGAGATAATATAAATGGAAAAAAGAAAAAACTTTCGTGGAAGTCTTATAACAGGTTTTATACTTTTGTTTGCTTGTTTGCTCCTATATGTTTCTTCTGCGAACTACAAGCTTGAGGTGGTTGACCATGCAATTTTTTATTTTGGGAGTGCGATGATAGTAGGGATGCTGTCAATCGCTCACATAATATCTATAAGATTAGACAGAAAAATCTCACATCTTGAAAAACTAATTGAAAAGCTAATGGAAAGACTAGAAGACAAAGAGAACTGAAACTTGATAAATGCCCCCAACATTCTGCTCATTGGCGCAGCCGGTCGAAATACTGGCAAGACCACCCTTGCCTGCCGGGTCATCGAAAACATCTCCAAGGACACCCCGCTCGTCGCCGCTAAGGTAACAACAATCGTCGAACGCGATGGTAAGTGTCCCCACGGCGGCGAAGGCTGTGGAGCATGCTCATCGCTCGAAGGCGACTTTCAGATAACCCAAGAGACCGACTCCGACTCGAACAAAGACACCGCAAGACTCCTCCAAGCTGGCGCAAAAGAAGTCTATTGGCTCCGCACACAGAAGGACTACCTCAAAGATGCTGCAACCGCTCTACTCGAAACCATCGGCCCCGACATCCCCTGCGTCATCGAGTCCAACTCTCTCCGTCTTGTGGCCCAGCCAAGCCTTTTCATCATGACCAAAGACAAAGATAACGGCGTTTACAAACCCTCGGCAAAAGATGTCGCTGATCTTGCGGATATAAAGGTAAGCTTTAGCGGAACCACCTTCGACACGAACCCCGACGACATCTATCTCACTAATGGCAAATGGACACTTAGGAAAAATTAACCATGATAAGCTTTGCAAAAGCAAAAGAAACAGTATTGGCCTCCGCACGAACCCTCGATACCGAGCGTGTGGATCTCGCCGATTCTCTTGGCCGCGTACTCGCCGAAGACGTCGCTTCCGATATGGACATGCCGCCCTTTAACAAATCCGCAATGGATGGCTACGCCTGCAAAAGATCCGACCTCGCTGATCCGCTCACCGTCATCGAAACGCTCCCAGCCGGCATCGCACCGCAAAAGACGATCACTTCCGGTAAATGCGCAAAAATAATGACAGGCGCCGTTGTCCCCGAAGGCGCAGACTGCGTCATCATGAAAGAATACGTCGAGATCCTCGATGAGAACCAAATCGTATTTACCGGCAAATCCACAAAAGACAACATCTGCATAAAAGGCGAAGACATAAAAACCGGCGACATCGCCCTGGCCAGATCCGCCATCATTGCCCCCCAACACATAGCCGTCCTCGCCTCCGTCGGATGCCCGCAACCCCTCGTTTCCAAAAAACCAACCGTAGGCATCATCGCAACCGGCAGCGAACTCGTCGCACCTGACTCAAAACCAAGCCCATCCCAGATAAGAAACTCCAACAGCTACCAACTCACCGCACAAGTCGAAAAAGCAGGCGCAACACCGACCAACTACGGCATCGCCGAAGACACCGAAGAGGCCATCGGCTCCGTCATTAAAAAAGCCATCGCCGAAAATGACGTCGTGCTGATCTCCGGCGGAGTATCCGTCGGCGACTTCGACCTTGTCCGCGACATCCTCAAAAATAACAACGTCGATCTGCTTTTCGAAAAGGTCGCTGTAAAACCGGGCCGCCCCACCGTATTCGGGCTAACGGACAACTGCTGCATCTTCGGCTTACCCGGCAATCCCGTTTCGACCTTTGTTTTGTTCGAGATACTCGTCAAACCTTTCCTGCACAAAATGATGGGATGTGATCAGCAGGAAAACCTCGTCACCGCTTGCTTGCACGAAACCATATCCAGAAAAAAAGCCGACCGTGATTCGTGGTTGCCGGTCCGCTTTACCGAAACCGGAACAATAAAAAATATCGAGTACCACGGCTCGGCTCACATAAACGCAATGTGCGGCGCCCAAGGCCTCATCTGCATGCCAAAGGGCACCGCCAAATTACAGGAGGGCACGACCATTGCTGTCAGACCCGTATAACAGAAAAATAGATTACCTGCGAATATCCGTTACCGACCGCTGCAACCACCGATGCGTATATTGCATGCCAGAAGAAGGCGTCGTCCCGAAACACCACGGCGACATCCTCTCCTACGAACAGATCGTATCCATCGCAACTGTCGCCGCATCACTCGGCATCACCAAGATCAGACTCACCGGCGGCGAACCGCTCGTCCGCCACGACATAGAAACCCTCGTCGCCAAACTCTCGAAGATAAGCGGTATCGCCGAACTCGCCATGACAACCAACGCTACCCTCCTCGCCAAAAAAGCCAAAGTACTAAAACAAAATGGCCTGGCCCGCGTAAACATTTCAATAGATTCGCTAAACCCCAAAAAATACCACGACATGACACGCGGCGGCAAGCTGAAACACGCTCTCGCCGGTGTCGATGCCGCGATCAAAGCATCCCTTACCCCCATAAAGATCAACATGGTCATAACGACTGACACATCAGAAGAAGAAATAAACCAGATGCAGGACTTTTGCCGCCGAAAAAAAATAACGCTCCAAAAGATCATGCAATTTTCGCTATACGACCGAAACGAACTCAGCAAACACATCCAGACCGAACGACCCCCCAAATGCGTTAGCTGCAACAGACTCAGACTCACCGCCGACGGATTCCTGAAACCATGCCTGTTTTCTGAGAGAGAAATAAAAATAGATTTCCAAAACATCGCCGCATCCATCCGCAAAGCAGTCTCCCTGAAACCGGAAAACGGCGTCGCATGCAATAACAGATTTATGAACCAGATCGGAGGTTAACATGACCGAAAAACTTTCACATATCGATGACCGCGGCGCAGCTTGCATGGTCGACGTCTCTGCCAAGCCCCGGGTCCGCCGAACCGCAACCGCAGCCGGAAAGATCGCCCTGGCCCCTGCAACCCTCAAACTCATAACAGACGGCATGCTCAAAAAAGGTGACTGCCTCGCCGCCGCCCGCATAGCCGGAATATCCGCCGCCAAGAAAACCGCCGATCTGATCCCACTCTGCCACAACATCGCCATCGATAACGTTCGCGTCGATTTCCACACCGTCGCGGACGGCATCGAAATAACCGCAAAAGCTATCTGCACCGACAAGACCGGCATAGAAATGGAAGCCCTCACCGCCGTCGCAATAAGCGCCCTTACCATATACGACATGTGCAAAGCCGTCGACAAAAAAATGAAAATCGAAAACATCCATCTCATGGAGAAGACCAAAGATGAACTCTGATACCGGAAAAATAATCTCGCTCAATACCTCCGAGAAAAAAGGTACCATCAAAACCCCCGTCGATCGGATCACCATCGACAAATC
>DRGS01000191.1 GCA_011053245.1 Phycisphaerales bacterium | reverse complement strand
CCCGTAACATCTGTCGTACGGAAGAAGAACTGGGGACGATAACCGGCGAAGAACGGTGTATGACGGCCGCCTTCCTCTTTCGTCAGAACATAAACTTCTGCGATGAACTTCGTATGAGGAGTGATCGATCCGGGCTTAGCGACAACCTGACCGCGTTCGAGATCCTTCTTTTCAACACCGCGAAGAAGCAAGCCGACATTATCACCGGCTTGACCGTCATTGAGAGTCTTATTAAACATCTCAACACCGGTACATGTAGTCTTTTTGACCTCATCGATAATACCAATGATCTCAACCGGGTCACCGATACTGATCTTCCCACGTTCGATCCTGCCGGTACCGACTGTACCACGACCCTTAATGCTGAAGACATCTTCGACAGGCATAAGGAAAGGAAGATCGACTAAACGCTCAGGAACCGGAACATACTCATCAACGGCTTCCATCAGCTTATCGATGCAGTCGCAAGCCGCGTCATCTTTACCTTCGCACTCCATAGCCGCAAGAGCCGAACCCTGAATGATCGGGATGTCGTCGCCGGGGAAATCGTACTTATCGAGAAGTTCGCGAAGTTCCATCTCGACCAACTCAATAAGTTCAGGATCGTCAACCTGATCGATCTTGTTCATGAAAACAACCATCTTCGGCACATTTACCTGCCTGGCAAGCAGAATATGCTCGCGAGTCTGGGGCATAGGACCGTCACTGGCTGCTACAACCAGGATCGCACCGTCCATCTGAGCGGCGCCTGTGATCATGTTCTTGACATAGTCAGCATGACCCGGACAGTCAACATGAGCATAATGACGATTCTCCGTCTCATACTCGACATGAGCGGTATTGATCGTAATACCACGCTCTTTTTCTTCAGGAGCGTTGTCGATCTCGTCAAACTTGCGAACATTACCGGTGCCCGCTTTATGGGCAAGACGCATCGTAATTGCCGCTGTAAGCGTTGTTTTACCGTGGTCAATATGACCGATCGTACCGATGTTTACATGTGGTTTCGTTCTTTCAAATACTGCCTTAGCCATGGTTTAATAACCTCCAAAGTATCTTTCAAAAATTCCTTAGGACCTGTTTTATTTAGTTTTAACGACTATATTCTTCATTTATAAAGGTTCAGCCAACCGTAAAGGGCTGACACTTAAACTGTCTTAGCTGCTGAAGGGACTTGAACCCTTGACCTCGTCCTTACCAAGGACGCGCTCTACCACTGAGCTACAGCAGCATTTTTCTGACATCTATATAAACACCTCAACCACACTCACAGGCTATTAAATCCAAACCTGATCGTCCGGTCCGTCAGAAAAACCAAAATATTCAATTTATCAGGCTTTTCAGCCCTGTAAAACACCTTTTCAGCATCCCAGGAAGCACCAAAAACAGCCAAACCCATAGGGATTCCCTGCATATAGCGTTTCCGCAAACGACGCATTATATAGACTTGTAGCAAATGTGCAAACACAAAAAATGAAAAAAAACAAAAAAATATTAAAATTTCCAAAATTTCTTATAAATCGGTCGCTGACAGTAGCGGTTGGCAGACCCAAAAGGGGTTACCCAAATACGAAATCCGAATATCTAAATCGAAATTCAAATGACTAAAACGGCTGGATGCGCATAAAACAATAAAGGACACCGCAAGTTGGAAAAATCAAAAAATGAGTTTTTAGGGGTTTTTGAAAGTTGATTTTTTCGGAAAAACGGGGTTTATGGTAGCGTAAACCCATTCTGGACATTAAAGAACCATGGAAAAACGGGTTTTTAGGGGTGTTTTTCGCTCACTTTTTTTCATTTATTTGCAAAAATTATCAAAAGTTGTTCGTTTTTTTCACTTATTGTCACTTTTTTACACCCCATAATTGTGGAAAAACAATTCGTGTTTCTATTTTTACTTGTGAATTAGTGGAATTCTTCTTTTTTTAGCTGCGTTTTTTGACCTGTCTACGCCAAGGCTTCCGCCTTTGCCCAAGCCTTATATCTGAAAGATTCAGGCCCAAAAAGTGCCTTCGAACATTTTCCAGAAAACAAGCAGGATCATATTAATCGGGCATTAAATCTGGTCGATATAACCATGGAAGTGAAGCAACCGGTGTATGGACTGAACACCGAAAACTGTAATATGTAGGCTTTTGTATACTATTTAACAAGAAACGATGTGAATTATGAGATCATTATGCGTTAAAACAATGGCGGTGGTTGTATCATTGCTCCTGGCGATCATAGGTATAGTTGTTATTGGGTGTGGGAAAAGTGTACCTAAAAAAGCTGCTGCTCAAAGTACTTATGAACAGCCGCAAACCGGAAGATCTGTCCCTGAGCAACCTGAACGTGCTTTGCCTCCGATAAATGCCGCAAATCCAAACAGGGTCGTTATTGCAAACGGCGAATGGGATCCATATTTCTCAGAAAATCTGCAACACTATGGTGTAGTTTCACGGATCGTCACCGAAGCCTTTGCAATAGAGGGTATAGAAGTAGAGTATGTATTCCGGCCGTGGAAGCGTGGTATGGAAGAGGCTAAGAATGGAAAATGGAACGGTACTATGGGATGGGGCAAGAAGCCCGATCGCCTGGAGGTCTTTAATTACTGTGATGAGCCTATCATGGAAACTATTTCAACTCTGTTTCACAGAAAAGACTACCCTCTTAACTGGGACACTTTATCAGATCTGAAAGGGCTCGATATCAGTGGCACAGCCGGTTACTTTTATGGTGACGCGATCGAAGCTGCTGAAAAAAATGGTGAAGTAGATATAAGCAGAGGTCCGGCAGATAAGCTTAACTTTAAAAAATTATCTGAAGGCCGAACTACTGTTGTGATAAATGATCTTGACGTAGGTTACGCTTTAATGAGAACTGAACTGTCACCTGAGCAGGCATCGCAAATCACGCATCATCCCACCGAAGTGGGTTCCTTTCCATGTTATCTTCTGTTAGCCAAAGATAATGCTGAAAATAAACGTTTGCTGGAGCTATTTAACAAAGGTCTCAAAAAACTGCAGCAAAGCGGTAAGGTTAAACAATATTGGCAAGAGTCTCGACGTGGTGATTATGTTATTAAGTGCAGGTAACATCCTGAGAAATGATTAAACCGACAGATAAAACTAATTCAGTGCCGGGCAAAGCAAGTGGGGCAATCTCCAGGAGCTTGACAGCACAAATAAGTATTGCGATCATGCTGGCTTTAACGGCGGTTTTGTCTGTGTTCGGCTATCTTGACTATCGAACAGAGTCTTCTAAGCTACGACAAGAGTTGGAAAGTTCTCTTGAAAACTCTTTGAACCGTCTATCTATCGCTCTCAGTGCGCCGCTTTTTACATATCATGACAGTGGTGTTGAAGATGTTATTCTATCAGAAATGGAAAACAATATTTTGATGGGCGTATGTATTCACGAGCCCGGCAACAGCCCTCCTAAATATGCGTATACCCGTTCCGAAGAAGGAAATGTCATTGCGGTAAAAGAGCTAACCGCCAAACCGGAATATCTGAGCGACCAAAGGAAAATTGTGCATGTAACAGAGTACATAGGTGATGTGCAAGTTTTTGTTACTCCCAGTTTTATGCACCAACATTTACAAGAAAGTCTTATCTTTATAATAGTGCAAACTCTCATCACTGACGTTATCCTAATCGCCATTGTGGTATTCTTGTTTGCTTTTAGATTTGCTCGCCCTATATCTATGCTTACCAAGGCCTCGGCGGAAATGGCTTTCGGGAACCTGGACTATGAAATAGAAATGAATCGGGAAGACGAATTGGGCATTTTGTCGCGCAGTTTTTGCAACATGAGGGATTCCATAAAACAGCAGATGAGGGAATTGGCCCAGCACCGTGACGACCTGGAGAATATGGTTAAGGAAAGAACGGCAGAGTTAACAGAAGCCAATGAAAAGCTTGGTCAGGAAATTGTAGACCGTAAAAAAGTCGAGCATGATCTTAGTGTTAGTCAAGAGCGTCTAATGTCTGCATTAAATGCGACAGATACCGGTCTTTGGGATTGGGATGTGAAAACTGGCGAAGCTTATTTTAGTCCAAGCTACTATACAATGCTCGGCTATGAACCTGATGAGTTTGAAGCTTCATATGAATCATGGCGAAACCTGCTGCATCCGGAAGATCTGGGGCCTATAGAGAAAAAGCTGGTAGGTCATCTTAAACGTGTAGAGCCTTTCGAGTATGAACATCGTCTAAAGACCAAAAGCGGGGACTACAAATGGATACTCAGCAGGGGCAAAAGTATAACAAAAGACACGGACGGAAGCCCTGTCAGGATCGTTGGGACCCATACCGACATTACCGAGCTTAAGCAGTACCAGGAAGAGCTAACGCATGCTAAGACCGCGGCTGAAGAAGCAAACCAGGCCAAAAGTCAGTTTCTGGCCAACATGAGCCATGAGATCCGCACGCCGATGAACGCTATCATTGGTTTCAGCGACATTCTGTCAGGCGAAGAGCTGACCGATGAGCATATCCGTTATGTCAATCTTGTCAGAGATTCGGCACACAACCTGCTTGATCTGATAAATGATATTCTGGATTTCTCGAAGATCGAAGCAAAACAGCTTGAAGTAGAAACGGTCGAATGTTCATTAGGGAGGATACTTGGCTTTATCGATTCAACAATGTGCCAACAAGCAGAGAAAAAATCTCTTGAGTTTAAGGTCGTCACATGCGACGGCTTGCCTGAACGAATATGCACCGACCCGGCGCGTCTGCGTCAATGCTTGATCAACCTGACAAGTAATGCAATTAAATTTACTGAAAAAGGACATGTATATGTAAATGTATCTCTGGAAGACAGAGACGATCAGACATATATCCGCTTTGGCATTGAAGATACCGGCATTGGTATTCCAGAAGATAAACAGGAGGAAATATTTACGCCGTTTACGCAAGCTGATGGCAGCCACACTCGCAAGTATGGCGGTACGGGATTAGGTTTGACAGTTACGAAGCAATTGGCCGGGCTTCTCGGCGGAGAACTTACTTTAGCCAGCGAAGTTGGTAGAGGGTCTGTGTTCTCACTGACGATACCAGCTAATATTGACGTAACAAAGCAGTCGCGTTTGGATATACATGCAACGCATGTAAAACCGCAAGGTAACGCAACCGAGCAAACTGAGTTTGTCTGCAATGTTCTCGTTGCCGAAGACAGCCCAACCAACATGGTGCTTGTTAAGTTGTTGTTGGAAAAAATGGGTTTACAGATAACCGGAGTAGAAGACGGAAACCAGGCATTGCAGAAAGCCCTGACACAAGAGTTTGACCTGATACTCATGGATATGATGATGCCCAACATGAATGGCTATGAGGCTGCAAGGGCAATTAAAAATGAAGGAATAACAACGCCAATAGTTGCCCTGACCGCTAATGCTATGAAAGGCGACAGGGAAAAATGTATCGAAGCCGGGTGTGATGACTATCTGACCAAACCGATCGACCGCGGAGATCTGTTAAGAATATTTGCCGAACATCTACCCTCAACAAAACTGGCTTTGATCGGCACAGTTGACTCTGCGAGATCATAGGCCCTATCTGATGTCTTGATGACCTTGAAACGGGTGGCAGGCTCTCGCATATCTTTTTTATCACCTCACGGGCCTGTGTCGTTGTTTGTGGTGACATAGCCTGGCCTGCTGCGGCGGCACCGCCCAATGTAAATAACCAGCCACCCGTCTGCCCGGTCCCGCTGTCCATCCAGAGGATACTGGCGTCTTCGATAACGATCATTGAAAGAAAAACATGGTTTTTCAGAGGCCCCAACAGTTATTACCGGATGGCAGTGAAAAAAAATATAAAAGTCAATAATATGCTTGACATAGAGCGGGCATATGCTTACAACGCGAGAAAGAATGCAGGTGCATTTGTATACATTACCAGTGGGGAGTTCAAGCTATGCCCCAGCGGCATTGTGGTGAAGTTTTTGAGGAAGGCTCCGCTTTCCTCAAAGCAGGTCAAATGTGTGAAATACTCTCATAACAACTGGTACAAGAAAGAGGAACGCTCCAGAGTGATAAAGAAAATCTTATTTTTTGGCGTGTTAATTTTAGTATTTTCGGGTAATTCCGCTGAGGCAACGGCGGTCGTTCTGGACAATGTTCCTCGCTATGTAAATGGCAGCAGTGTCACGCCGGGTTGGAAAGGGTGTACACCAACAGCGGTCGGATCGATTATGGCCTATTGGGACTCACAGCCGGGCTTTGAAGACTTTTATAAAAAAGGCGATGCCCAGGTCTGGTCAGGGGACGGTACGACAGGTGCCAAGGCCATGGTGGCCAGCCAGCGGTATTTAAACAGTGATCTTGGCTCGCCGGATAGCATTGCGAGTTTTCTGGGCACTAATCGTGCCGGGTCCACTCCTTCAGGTCCGTCCCTTGCGTCAGCGATGGAGGCTTATGCGGCATGGGATGATACAAGCAGCTACGATCTTAAGGATGGATACCAGTCAACAACGAGTTATGCGGGGGGGGGAAATAACTTTGATGACTACAAAGCTGAGATCGATGCCGGCCGGCCGGTACTTGTAGGATTAGAGCGACCGACGTCGGGGCATTCGGCCGTAGCTTATGGTTATGATGACAGTATTACTTTTTCTATCATGACCGCGGGAAACTGGGAGTACGTTACCTTTCCTGGTTTTGCGATCATGGATGACTGGTATGAGGGACGCGGTTCTCAAAGCGGGTGGGGTAGCTGGTTAAACAATAACGGCACCCGGGAGGAAATAGTTGTTCAGGAATACTTTGACGCCGATGGTGTCGAATGGTGGCCGTGGATACCAAGGGGGACCTTGATCAGCGGCGAATGGTCCTACAGAGTATCCAGCACCACTTTTTTTGAGCCTGTCCCTGAGCCGTCAACAATACTACTCTTTGGTTTCGGTGCAGTACTCTTAAAAAATCGCAAAAACCGCTAAAATACGGCAAAGGATTAGCGTGCCATGCAGGCAGTCTCCATTGTAGTTATTGCATGGCAGCAAAGGACTTACGAAAAGGGACCAAGCTGTTTGCAGAGTCGGTCCCCTATCCAAAAGCGAGTAACCGTATTTAAAGTTTCGATGACTTTGAAGCGACCGGCAGGCTTTCGCATATTTTTTTGATGACCTCGCGAGCCTGCGCCGCTGTTTGTGGTGACATTGCCTGACCGGCTGTTGCGCCTAAGACGCCGCCTGCTATTGCACCGACATCGGCGTTATCGCCGCCAATTGTCGCTCCGCCGATGGCATGCAATAACTACAATGG
>DRGS01000190.1 GCA_011053245.1 Phycisphaerales bacterium | reverse complement strand
TCCATAGGTACATTCTCTCTTCCATAGATCGTAACCTTGTGGGGCCAGTAAAAAAAACAAAAAGATAAATTCTTGAAAAACGTATACCACATTTTTATTGTGTCCTTTAGCTTCCCCGGATACACCCGAGTATTTTTTCAATTACCTGTTCGATATTCAATTCCGTTGTGTCGATAGTGATCGCGTCTTCTGCACAGACCAAAGGCCCGATCTCTCTGGCTTCATCGGATGCGTCTCTTTGCACGATCTGTTCCTTCAGTTTCTCAAGATCGACTTCCGTACCATTTTCTTTAAGCTGTGCCTGTCTCCTGCGTGCCCTCTCGGCAAGATCAGCGACAAGAAAGAATTTGAAATCCGCATCGGCAAAAGCAACCGTCCCCTGGTCCCTGCCCTCGGTAACGATCTTTTCAAGATACCCAGCCAGACTCCGCTGCATCTCAACCAGCTTGGCCCGCAGCTTCGGCGAAGAAGCGATATATTTCACATTGACCGTAACCTCCGGATCCCTGATAGCCTCCGTTTCATCGACGCCGTTGATGGTAACTTGCGTATGCGAATCCGTAATGGCAAACCGAAACTCATTGCCATCCATAACTTTGGCAAGCTCGTCTTCATTCGTAAGATCAACTCCGCTGCGCATCGCCGCAAGCGTAACCGCCCGGTACATCGCCCCCGTATCGAGAAACCCGGCGCCTAAACGCTCAGCAACAAGTTGAGCGATCGTACTCTTACCACTGCCCGCAGGACCGTCAATCGTTATTACCATCTGTTAGTTCCCACCTGCATTTACATTCTCATCGATCCTTATCGCAACGATACTCGTATCGTCGATCTGTGGTGCAAGGCCTACGAACCTCCGCCTATACCGCAATATGCTCCGTATCATCTTATCGGCATTATACTTTAAGTGTGCCTTCGCGGTTTTTAGCAGCCGCTCCTTACCCCAAAAATCGCCTTCAAAATTCGCCGCGTCGATAAGTCCGTCCGTATACATCAGCAAACAGTCGTCTTCTTTAAGCGAAATGTTGCCGATCTCATACTCGGCATCTTCCAGAACCCCAAGAACCAGTCCGCCCGCATCAAGTTCGATAACGTCATCGCCCCGAAAAAGCAGCCCCGGCTCATGGCCGCAGTTGCAGTATGTAACCGTCATTTCCTTCGTATCTATCCTCGCTACGAACAGCGTAATGAACTCACCGTCCCTGCACTCGCGGCAGGCAACCTTATTGAGCTTAGCTACGATGTCCCCCAGCGAGTGCCGCCCGTACCCGCCGTCGGCATAGGCCCTGATCGTACCACGGAACATACTCATCATCATCGCAGCCGGTATCCCCTTACCTATCACATCGGCGATCGCCACCGCAACCGTATGCTCGTCAAGCTGAATAAAATCATACAGATCCCCGCCGATCTGGAAGCATGGTTTATAGATCGCCGCCATATCCAACCCGCAAAGACACGGCAGCTTATCCGGGATCATCCGTCTTTGTATGACCGCCGCCAGCCTCATCTGCTCAGCCATACGAGCTCCTTCCACCGCCTCAGCGTAGAGCCTTGCATTCGTTATCGCCACCGCGCACTGGCTTGCGACAAGCCGGGCGATCGCACGAGCATCCTCATCGAAACGGTTCGGCTTCGGACTGTACAAACGCAAAACCCCGATAGGATTATTACGAAAGCTCATCGCAACCGTAAGCTGACTTATTAGTCCCTCCTTAGCCGCAGCCTCCGGGTACTTGACCCGGCCGTCCACACGCATATCGTCCAGAACGATCTCCTGCCCCTCGAAAGCGGCCTTAATTACAGGATCCTCTTTCGAGACCGGGCCCTTGTTGCGATACTCGTCGCTCAAACCGAACGTACTCCGCATACTCAACTCGTCGCTGTCCTCATCCAGCAGCCGGATCGAACATGCCTTGGTCTTAGTGATCCGCACCGCCGCTTCCGCTAATCGGCCCAGAACATCGGCAAGGGCATATTTACCCGCAACCATCGTAGTGATCTGGTAAAGCTCCGAGTCCCGCTCAATTTGTTGTTTTGATTTCTTCTTCATAGTATCGCTACCATTATAAACGAATACGCGTCATTTTGCATTTTATTTTTGATTACCGCGTTTTTATCCGCTATCATTACCGTTATGACCAATATCGCCAAACACATAATATTTTCCGGCAGGGTCCAGGGCGTCGGCTTTCGCTTCACCGCCCAAAGGATCGCACTCAGGTATGAACTGACTGGATTTGTTCGCAACCTGCCCGGCGGCTCCGTCGAAATGTTAGCACAGGGCCACCCTGACGATGTCCGCGACTGCCTGCGGGATATTGGCAAAAGTTTCCCCGGCATCCGTGACACAAAGATCGAAAAAATCGAAATTAACCCGAAGTACAGAGGTTTTCAGATCACTTTTTAGCTGCGTGCTTTTCTTCCCACCCGGCGACCTCTTCCAGTCTTTCAACGATATTCAAATGCTGCGTACACGCCTCCTGACACTTTCCGCACTGGACACAATCGCCCGCCGAAGCCTTGCGATCGACCAGCAGCCCCCAGTTATGCTGAAAATCGACCTGTTCGATCAACTCTTTTTCGGTCTTGGCGGCGACGAGTTTTTCGTTGTAGAATTGCATATAATTCGCAACCGGTATATTCTCCGGACAGGTATCACCCATGCAATATCCGCAACCGGTACACACCGTGTCCATATTCGTAGAGATATTTTCCTTAATGCGTTCAATATCGGCAAGGGTAAACGGCTTGCAGTTGTCCGCGATGCGGCATGCCATATCGATATGCTCTTTCGTAGTGAATCCAACCAATGTCACTGTTATCTGCGGGCTGGAGATACAGAATCTAAGCGCAGCTTCGGTCGGGCTTTCACCCTCGCCAGCTAAAAAACTCAGCGACTTTTCATTCTTCGGTATGACTCCTCCCGATAGCGGATTCATCGCTACGACCCCGCGATGGGCATTGTAAGCGGCCTCTACGCCTTCCCAGCGGTAGAGGAAGTTGAGAATATTTACACCCAGCAGCACACCTTCAAACTCGCCCTTACCGATTATCGTGCTAATATCCCGCCCGGGCAGATGTGTCGAAACAACAATGTTATCGATCAGCCCTTCTTCCTTGCACTTGAGCAAGCCCTCATACTGGCCGCCCGGCTTCATCGCTAATTCATATTGATCCATCCGGCGAATGCACCACACATGATAAAAATCAAGCTTGTCGATCTTCAGACGCTTAAGTGATTTTTCCACCGCCCCGCGAGCCTTGTCAGCCGTATCGAATTCCGTAGGCATAGCCTTAGTCGATACATAGAACTCGTCGCGTTTATCGGCCATCTGCTTCAGTGCAATACCGAAAATATCCTCGCTTTTATCTTCGCTGTACATCGGAGCCGTATCGAAATAATTGATACCCTTCTCGAAGGCATAGTGCAGGAGCTTGGCGTTCTCTTCGTTTGAAAGGCTGACATCAAACTGCATCCCCCCGAACCCGACAGCACTGACCTTGGCATTGGTTTGACCGTATTGTGCGTATTGCATTGCCGAAACTCCCTTATGGCTTGAAAAAAAGGGTGGAAGAGGGGAATCGAACCCCCGACCCCTAGATCCACAATCTAGTGCTCTAACCAACTGAGCTACTTCCACCATCACACTTACTGCCGGAACGGCATATTCTACTCAATCACGCCCTGATGTCAATAATCTTCCTGAAATAGCACAAAATTAAGGCCTGCAACCGGGTTCAATGTCCTTGGAACGGCTGTTTAGAAATAAAAATGATACATGAGAGAAAAAGTCCTTGACAGATTTAAGGAATATTTATATAATTAATGTTGTTCTTAATCTATTAAGTGTATTTAATGTCTTTAAGTAGGACTAACTTAGGAGGATAAGATGTTTTCATCATCAAAACAAAACCACCATTTACAGTACAAATCAGGCCTATTTTTAATGTTAGTCTTCGCCATGTTCACCGTACAGGCCCAAGGTGATGTTATTGAACTCCAGTCCAGTAAAGACAATACGCTCTATGAGTCTTCAACCGGCAATCTAAGCAACGGTGCCGGTGATTATTTCTTCGCTGGCCGAAGCGATCAGGATCCCGGCGAGTCCATCCGTCGCGGATTGATCGCTTTTGATATCGCCTCCAATATTCCACCTGGTTCGATCATAAATAATGTGACTTTATATCTATATATGTCACGTTCCAAGGGTAATAAAACATATGACGTCGGGTTACACACGGCATTATCTGACTGGGGTGAGAGTACATCCCAAGCCAGCGGTGAAGAAGGCGGTGGCGGTAATGCAGCAACTGGTGATGCTACCTGGCTGCATACTTTTTATAATACCCAGTTCTGGACGCCACCAGGTGGTGATTTTGTCTCAACGCCCAGTGATGCCATCTCCATAAGTGGTATTAACGGCGACTACAGTTGGTCATCTTCGGGGTTGATCGCTGATGTACAAATGTGGGTTGATGACTCGAGCAGCAATTTTGGTTGGTTTCTCGTCGGAAATGAGGCTCAAAATACAACCACCAAACGATTTAACAGCAGAACCAGCACCGATGTAAGCCTTCGGCCTAAGCTTACAATTGATTATATACCGGTACCAAGTACGGGGGCTAGTTGTTTTGAGGATGGTTCATGTTTAGTACTAACCGAAAGTGAATGTATCAGCCAAGGCGGCACCTATCAGGGCGATGGCACTAACTGTAGTCCCAACCCTTGTGTTCTATTGATCGGGGCATGCTGTTTGGATGATGGTACATGTTCAGAAGGCGCCGAGGCCGACTGTTTGGCGTCTGGCGGAACTTATCGAGGCGACGGTTCAACGTGTCTGGCTGATCTGTGCCCTGTGATCTTGGCTCGATTTTTAGATGCATTGCCGATCCCGGGCCCGGCACAGCCGGTTACCGGTGTCGTTGGCGGCGAAGCTACTTACCAGATAGACATGACTCAATTTGAGCAGCAGCTGCACACCGATCTACTGCCAACGACTGTGTGGGGATATGCCGGAAGTTATCCGGGGCCGACTATCGAGGCAACGAGAGACTTACCGGTCACCGTAGAATGGATAAACGACCTTCGTGATTCCGGTGGATCGCCTCGTGTAGATCATTATTTGCCAGTCGATACATGCCTGCATGGACCGGATCATTTCGGTGATACACCACAAACTGTTGTGCATCTGCACGGAGGCCATGTCCCGCAAGAAGCGGATGGATACCCGGAGGACACATTCCTGCCGGGAGAATCTGCAACCTATACCTACCCCAACAACCAACTGCCGGCAACTCTATGGTATCATGACCACGCCATGGGTATTACGAGACTTAATGTAATGATGGGACTGGCCGGTTATTATATGCTGCGTGATCAGGTTGAGATCGACTTGAACCTTCCCTCAGGTGTAAACGAGGTTCCCCTGGTAATTCAGGATCGAACCTTTAGAACAGACGGTTCATTTGTTTATCCAGAACAGTGGCAGGATCATTTCTTTGGTGATACTCTCCTGGTTAACGGCAAGGTTTGGCCCTATCTGCAAGTCAAACAGGGCAAGTACCGGTTTAGATTACTCAACGGTTCAAACTCTCGCTGCTATACATTGTCGCTGTCAACGGGGGATACATTTCAATGGATTGGAACTGATGGCGGTCTTCTGGAAGCGCCTGTCGATATAACAGAGATTACCTTGACTCCAGGTGAACGCGCTGATCTGGTAATGGATTTCGCAGCTTATTCTGTCGGGCAGGAAATTTTACTCTCTAATAGTGCTCCTGCTCCATTTCCTGGCGATCCCGGTGTAGGTGTAATTGCAGATGTCATGAAATTTATTGTTCAAGATCAGGCAGGCCATACCGCAGCGCTGCCGGCGACCCTTAGACCCATCGAGCGGTTGTTAGAAGCAGATGCCGTAGAGGTCCGGGAATTTGAGCTTCGAAAGAGTTCCCACCCATGCACCGGCACAATATGGCTTATCAATGGTAAAGAATGGTCTGAGATCACCGAGTTCCCCATGATTGATAGTACAGAGATATGGAGCTTTATTAACCGCTCTGGAATGGTCCATCCTATGCATATGCACCTGGTGATGTTCCAGGTTCTGGACACCCAGTATTTTGATGTAGTAAATGGCCAGGTGGTTACTATAGGCAGTCCCGTAGCCCCGGACCCCAGCGAATCCGGGTGGAAAGACACCGTGCCGGTCTACCCGAATCAGATCGTCCGGGTTATTGCCCGTTTTGAAGGTTATTCAGGGCGGTTTGCATACCATTGTCATATTCTGGAACATGAGGACCATGAGATGATGCGGCAGTTCCAGGTTATGCTTCCCGGAGATATAAATCGCGATGGTATTGTGGATCTCTTAGACTTAGGGGTTCTTGCTTCGTATTGGTTGCAGGGAAATTCATTCTAAAATAAGGCCCGCAACCAATGTTGCGAGCCTTAAATAGATTTACTGCTATATTAACGAACAGATCGTCGTCCGTTATTTGTTTCTCAGTGCCGCCTGGGCCGACGCAAGCCTTGCGATCGGAACCCTGAACGGTGAGCAGGACACATAGTTCATACCCGCACGATGACAGAAGTCGATACTCGTCGGCTCGCCGCCATGTTCGCCACAGATACCGATTTTCAGGTTCTTTTTGACGCTTCTGCCAAGATCGATACCCATCTCGACCAACTTGCCAACGCCAACTTGATCCAACGCCTGGAACGGGTCAACCTCGTAAATGCCGCTCTTGACATATTCGCCAAGAAACTTGCCCGCATCGTCACGCGAAAAGCCCATCGCCATCTGCGTCAGGTCGTTCGTGCCGAAACTGAAGAAATCCGCTTCGCCCGCTATTTCATCGGCGGTAAGCGCGGCCCTTGGAACCTCGATCATCGTACCGATCAGATACTTGATCTTCGTCTTTCTCTCTTTGAAGACAGCCTTGATCTCATCGATAACATCGGCTTTGACAAGCGTAAGTTCCCTGACGGAACCGACGAGTGGGATCATTATCTCGGGCAGCACAACCTTGCCGCTCTTTCGAACATTGATAGCCGCTTCGATGATCGCCCTTGCCTGCATCTTATAGATAGCCGGATACGTCACTGCCAGCCGGCAACCACGATGACCCAGCATCGGATTGAACTCGTGCAGCTTTCCAACTTCTGCTTTCACCTCAGCCGGAGTGATATTCAGACGCTTTGCCATCTCTGCCTGACTCTTCTTATCCTGCGGCAGGAACTCATGCAGCGGCGGGTCCAGCAGACGAACCGTTACAGGCAATCCTGCCATTGCTTTAAATATCCCCTCAAAGTCTTTCCGCTGATAAGGCAGCAGTTTTTTCAATGCCCCTTCAAACTGCTTCTTAGCGGTTGCGAACTCTTTGCGGATACTACGTTTTTCCTTTTCGGTTTCGGCATCTTCGAGTTGGTTGAGCATAAGATCATAATCCTCGGCTGCGAGTATCATCGACCGCACCGGCCAGATACGCTCACCTTCGAAGAACATATGCTCGGTCCTGCAAAGCCCGATACCCTCGGCACCGAACTCGCGAGCGCGTTTCGCGTCCTGCGGTGTATCGGCATTGGTTCTTACGCCAAGCTTGCGAACCTTATCGCACATTGCAAGGAACTTGCCGAATTCGCCGCTGAGTACAGGCTCGACCGTTGCGACCTTACCGACCATTACCTCGCCCGATGTACCGTCGAGACTGATGAAATCGCCTTCCTTAACCGCGACCTTGCCGACGTTGAAGCGTTTGGCCTTGTAATGGACCTCAAGATCGCTAACGCCTGCAACACAGCACTTACCCATACCGCGGGCAACTACCGCTGCGTGACTCGTCATACCGCCGCGAGCGGTCAAAATACCCACCGCAGCGTCCATCCCGCCGATATCTTCCGGACTCGTCTCAATACGAACAAGAATAACTTTCTTGCCCTTATCACGCCACGCCTCAGCCGTATCAGCGGTAAATACCACATGACCGACAGCAGCGCCAGGTGATGCCGGAAGTCCCGATGTGATAACATTCCTCTTAGCCTTGGGATCGAAAGACGGATGCAGCAGTCTGTCAAGCTGCTCCGGCTCAACCCTTGTAACCGCGGTCTTTTGAGTGATGAGTTTTTCCTTGACCATATCGACGGCACACTTAACCGCTGCCGCCGCGGTACGCTTGCCGCCACGAGTCTGAAGGATATAAAGCTTCGATTCCTGGATCGTAAACTCCATGTCCTGCATATCTTTGTAATGCTTCTCAAGCCGTGTCATAAGAGCGGTAAGCTCCTTATAAGCCTTGGGCATAACCTTGTTGAGTTTCTTAAGTGGCAGAGGGGTTCTAATACCGGCAACAACATCTTCGCCCTGAGCATTCATCAGGAACTCACCGTAGAATTCCTTCTTGCCCGTACTCGGGTTACGCGTAAAGCATACGCCCGTCCCGCAATCGTCGCCCATATTACCGAAGACCATCGCCTGAACATTCACTGCCGTACCAAGCAGACCCGTGATATTGTTAAGCTGACGATACTTGATAGCACGGTCGATGTTCCATGAATCGAAGACAGCATTAATAGCCAGCTTCAACTGGTCCCTGCCATCCTGCGGGAACAACCTGCCAACGTGCTTTTTGTAAACGGCTTTGTACTTATCGACAACACTTTTAAGCTGCTCAGCACTTAGCTCGTTATCCAGTTCGACGCCGGCTTTTTTCTTGGCAGAGTGGAGTACATGCTCGAAATGTGCGTGTTCACAACCCATCACAACATCGCCGAACATATCGATAAACCTGCGATAAATGTCATAAGCGAATCTCGGATTCCCGGTCTTTTCTATGATACCGGCGATAACCTCATCGTTCAATCCAAGGTTCAGGACCGTATCCATCATACCCGGCATCGAACTGGATAACGAGCTAAGTGCTGAGCAGCTTAAAAGTGTTGT
>DRGS01000189.1 GCA_011053245.1 Phycisphaerales bacterium | reverse complement strand
CCCAAATGCCGCTCGTGCTTCGACGTGTGCCGACTGGATCGATCGACGTGCTTCTTCAAAAGCGGTATTAAAACCAAAAGTCGTTTCACTGCAACAGATGTCATTGTCTATCGTTTTTGGGATACCGATAACGCTAATATCCAACTTTTGTTTTTTTATCTCTTCAGCCAACGCGTGTGCTCCGGTTAATGTACCATCCCCGCCGATAGTAAAAATCATATTAACATTGTGTTTAATCAAAATCTCAACCATATCAATAGGGTCCTGTGCCCCACGTGACGAGCCAAGCATCGTTCCCCCAAGGTGATGGATATTATCAACATTATCGGCCACAAGCTCTATCGGTGCCTTTTTCGCATTGGACGACAATCCCTCGTAGCCGTATCGAAAACCCAGAACTTTCCTTACGCCATACTGCCACAGCAGAGTTAGCGTGATCGTTCTGATGACATCGTTAAGTCCAGGACACAAACCACCGCAAGTAACAATCCCTGCAACAACTTCTTTTGGCTCGAAAAACAGCTTTTCACGCGGACCTGCTAATTCGAACTCAGGCCTGTCGGGAGAGTTAGATCTGTCTTTTGTGTTCGTATGGAACAGAACCTTAGTTTCATCTTCGACAAAAAGATTCTTCGCGATCTTATAGTTAGAGCTTATGCTCGCCTCGCCAAGTCTGGATATCGATAAATCACCGATCTCATAATCTACAGGTTTTATATTCATCGTTGTCCCTTTCCAGTGGTCATCTGGATAATATCAAAGAGAGGTCTGGCCATTTCTTCACCCTTCAGAGTCTTTACTGCTTCATATTCCTCAATAGCCGCATCTTTTTGGTCAAGCAGAAAATAGGCTATCGCAAGACCATAGTGAGCTCCTGCGTGGCTATCATCAATATTGATCGAATTCTTGAATGCAGCGGCGGCTTTAGGTTTTTGTCCAAGTCGCAAGTGGCACACACCAATAATACAATTTATTGTTGCCATGTCAGGTTTTATCCCCAGGCTGTTAATGCGTTCCTTGGATTTCCTGGTATTGTACCATGTAATTGCTTCCTCATATGATTCTATTGCTTTCTTGTATTGACCGGATTCATCATAGGCAACACCAAGGAAGAAGTGCGGCTCTGGATAGTATCCGTCAATAAAAATAGCTTCACTGTAAGCATTTATAGCTTCTTTATAATCACCAAGCTCAGCATAGGTTAGCCCTAAAAACAGGTAAGCTTCTGCAAAGTCAGACTGGAGCTGAACAGCCTGTTTGTAAGATTCAATTGCCTTTTCGGGTTTTCCGAGCATAATGTATATTCGCCCTAGTCCATAGTGACTCAATGCAGCGCGAGGGTCAAGCTTGAGGGTTCTATTGCAGGCTTGGACCGCTTTGTCATGGTCACCCAGCTTGGCATAAACCCATCCCATCAAATGCCATATCTTAGGGTATTCAGGATTGTGCGTTATTGTCTTTTTAGAAACGATAATTGCTTCTTCATATTTGCCGATTTTAGCATTAATCCATGCCAGAGTATAAAAGTCTGCTGGAGAAGAAGTTTTTTTGATGTTTTCCTCACAGAACTTTGTTGCCTTTTCATAATCACCGCTTTTGGCATAAAAGTAACCAATCGTTGACTTTGCTGTATATGGCGGTTCTTTTCGTATCGCAAACTTGTAGTTGTCCATGAATTCACGATAGCGTCCACTTTTGATCGTGTCATAGTGTGAAATTATGGAATCAATTTGCTTTTTAACCGTTTGCTTCGGCTCCTCCTGTACTTTCTGTGAATGATCAGATTCCTTATTTGACGTTTGGGGAATAACAGGTGTTTCTTGTTGAGGCTGATTGGAACTCAAAAACATCAATACCAAACTTACGGAAACAACATTTGTCAATATTACCAGAATAACAACATGTTTCTTTTTCATGGTTTTTTTCATAAAAAACCTGTTGAATAGATCACAGATATTTATGCCTGCTTTATTTTAAAGAAACTTGCATAAAGCACCGGCACTACGATAAGCGTCAATACGGTTGCAAACGTAAGACCGAACATGATCGTCACAGCCATTGCAGCAAAGAATGCATCCGCTAATAACGGTATCATCCCAAGAACTGTTGTAAGAGCAGCCAGAGAGACAGGTCTAACACGGCTGACACCGGAATCTACGATCGCAGTAAATGGATCCTTACCGGTACTCATTTGCATATTAATTTCGTCGATCAGAACAATAGCGTTCTTAATAAGCATACCCATAAGACTTAAAAAACCGAGCAAAGCCATAAAACCGAATGGCTGACCCGTGACAAGCAAACCAACAGTAACGCCCACAATCGCAAGCGGAACCATAAGGAAAATAATGGCGGGTTTCTTTAGGGAATTAAACAAACATATCACAGTTAGGACCATAAACAACAGGATAGGCGGCAGCTTACCAGCGAGTGAAGCCTGGGCTCTGCCGGAATCTTCATACTCACCACCCCATTGCAGTTCATAGCCTTGAGGCAATTCGATAGCCTCTATTTTAGGCATAAGTTTCATAAGGACATCACTTGCCTGGCCAACACTTGGATCGCACTTTGCAGTTATCGTAGCAAGACGATCCTTACGCCGTATGATCGAGTTTTCAACTTTAGTTTCAATGCCAGTAACGACCTGGCTTATAGGTATGCCCTTTTGTGCTACAGGGCTCCATATCTGAATATAGTTCAGGTTCTCGACATCACTTCTTTCATTTTCAGGGCTACGCATAATGATAGGAAGTATCTCGTCGCCTTCGCGATAATCGCCTACCTTTACTCCCTCGAATGCACTTTTTATAGCGTTGTTTATCTGTTGCCTTGTGATACCTGCATTACGAGCCTGTGTTTCCGCAACGACCGGCCTGATCAACGGGACTGTCTGACGCCAATCGTCCAAAACATCGGTAGCGTCGGGTTCGGCCAGCATGATATCTTTGGCTTGCTTTGCAAGTCCTCTTAAGACCTGCAGATCCGGGCCGCGGAACCGGGCCTGTATCTTTGACGGATCACCGGGGCCTAAAACAAATTTTCGACAGAACGACTGCGAGTCTGGAAATTTTTTACTGATGTGCTGCTGTATCTTAGGCATTAAACCCTCGATGCTTTTGTATTCATCGACATCAACCAGCATCAAAGCATATGCACTGTTTGCCTCTTCCGGCTGATAAGTAAGCAGAAATCGCATAGCACCCTGACCGACAAAAGTTGATACAGCAGTTACTCCATCGAAAGCTAAAATATCTTTTTCGATAATACTCAGATCAGCTTCTGTTTTAGTTAAATGAGTCCCCTGGTTAAGCCAATAGTGAACCATGAACTGAGGTCTGGTCGATGGTGGGAAAAAACTTTTCTTAACAAATCCAAAACCATAAATAGACAAAACCATCATAACAACCAGTGTGATAGCGGTTGCTTTTCTTGATCTAAGGCAAAGCATCAAAAACTTCTTGTATCCAACAAACAACGCTCCGCCATAAGGGTCTTTACCGGAATCCTTGTCGTTTGATTTAAGGAACATCACACCAAATAATGGCGTAACTGTAATCGCCAGGACCCAACTCAGCATAAGTGAAATAAGGATAACCATAAACAGTGAACGACAGTATTCACCCGTCGAATCCTGCGAAAGGCCTATCGCAGCAAAAGCAAGAATCGCTACGATCGTTGCACCGAACAAGGGCCAGATGGTCTGGGTAACGATTTGACTCGCAGCTTTAACCCGATCCATACCCTTTTGTAAATTGATCAATATACCTTCGACAACCACAATAGCATTGTCCACTAACATGCCCAAAGCTATGATCAAGGCACCGAGGCTTATTCTTTCAAGCATGATACCCTTGGGAAGCATTACAATAAATGTGCCTAATACGGTAAGCAAAAGGATCACACCAATTAGAACTCCGCTCCTGAATCCCATCGCGATCATCAATATGCCTATGACAATGGCTAACGCCTCTGCAAGGCTTATTACAAAACTGCTGATAGCAACTGTAACGGCATCGGCTTGATGTGCGATAGCATTTATTTCCATGCCGATCGGAGTTTGAGTTTGAAGCTGGGCCATTCGTTCTTTGATAGCATCGCCCATTACAACAACGTTTCCACCTTGGACCGTCGATATTCCCAGCCCTATTGCCGGATGACCGTTGTAGTGCATGATCATATTTGGCGGATCAACATAACCCCTTTTGATCTTGGCAATATCTTTCAGTCGCAGCTTGGAAGGCGAACCATCTTGCTGAAGCAGCAACAGTTCACCGATCTCTTCAACCGATTTAAGCTCACCTGTCGGCTGAATCCTGATGTATTGCGAACCAACCTGCACACTACCGCCGGAACCAACGAGATTTTGCCCAGCCAAAGTGTTTGCGATAGCATCCGGGTGCAACCCCAACTGAGAAAGCTTCGCTCTGGAGATCTCAAGATATACAACTTCATCTTGAACGCCGGATAAAGTTACCTTGCTTACATCCTCAACTAAAAGCAATTCACGCCGAAGCATCTTGGCATAGTCTTTTAGCTCGGCATAAGAATAACCATCACCATAAACGGCATAGAAAATACCATAGACATCTCCAAAGTCATCATAGACTATCGATGTTGAGGTGCCGGGAGGTAATTTACGCTGAGCGTCATTGACCTTTCTTCTTACCTCATCCCAAACCTGCGGAAGCGTTGCTCTATCATAGTTGTCCTTTATGGTGATCTTAACGGTACTTTTGCCTGGCTGTGAAATACTTGTAACTTCGTCTAACTGTCCAAGCTGCTGAACAGCAGTTTCTATTTCATCGGTGACCTCTTCGGCTACTTCCCGGGCAGTAGCACCGGGGTAAAATGTGAATATCTGAGCGTCCTTGATCGTAAACTCCGGATCTTCAAGACGGCCGAGGTTCTGATAAGAATACATCCCACCGCCTATTAACAGGACAACCATTACCAGAGTGATCGTCTTGAACTTTATAGATAGCTCTGCAATATTCATTTATTTACTCCCTGCCTGGGTATCGAGAAGATATACCTGTTGACCTTCCTGCAGGAAATTAACTCCCGCTGCGGCGATCCTGTCACCTTTGCTAAGCCCTTCGATGATCTTTATACTCCCCCGGGCCATCTCGCCAACTTTGACAATGGTCTTATGAACTGTATACGTCTTGCCATCGGGCATAGCCTTGGCCTTCCAGACATAGTATTTACCCTGCTCATCGATAGGCACCGCGGTTACCGGAACCGGAAAGACATTAGATGTAACTTGTTCCCGGACTTTCTTATATTCCTGTATCGTTGCTGTCATACCGGGCAGGATCGTGACGTCTTTGGGTGATGGCATCGAAAAGGTAATAAGATAAGTTTGTGTAATTGGATCTGCCTCGGTAGTAAACTCTTTTACCGTGACATCAAACTCTCTATTCGGAAAATAATCGAATGTAGCAACAAAGCGGAATTTAAGTCTTTCTTTACCCATCTCAGCAGTGGCAATTCTTTCTTCGGGAACATTGACCTCTATTGTTACCGATGTGACATCCTGTAAAGTAAGTATTGCCTGCTTTGCTTTGACATTTTCAAACTTATCAACATAGGTGTTTGAAATGATGCCGTCGAATTTTGCGACAAGCACGGTATCTTTAAGTGCCTTTTGCGAGGTTTCCATCGCTGCTTTTGAAGTTTCAAATGCCGTCTCTGCATTTGTCAGGTCAGTACCTGAAACTGCCCCGCTTTCATGTGCCTTTTTGATACGGCCCAGTTGGGTTTTGGCTTTTTCATATTCTGACTTTGCCGCAACTAACGCTTTTTCATAATCGCGTGGATCAAGTTTGCCAAGCACCTGGCCCTTAGTAACTTCGTCGCCGTTCTTAACTGGGAATTCGATCAGCGGGCCATCCACCTGGAATGCAAGGTTCACAGATTGATCGGCACTTACCTTGCCGGGATATTTTCTTCCGGATATAGCGATGTCAGAGCCGACCACAAATGTTTTTAACGGGCGTATCAATGTAGTTTCTTCAGGAGCTGCTTCTTTCCTCTTGATAAATACCACGCAAACGATCGCGCCTATAACAAGCAATAAGCCTATTTTCATTCCAAGAGATCTCGACTTAGTCATCGACTTACCTTTCAAAAGTTTCAATTTCAAATTATTATTAATTTGCTTCGGCTGTAGAATACTGTTGTATATCCCAACCGCCGCCTAAGGCTTTGTAAAGACTTATCAGATTGCGAACAACCGCACCCTGACTATCTGCAAGGCTATCTTGCTGCGATGAAAGAGATCGCTGCATATCGAGGACATTTTGGAAGTCTGACAGATTATTTATGTATCGTATTTCAACAAGTTCTGCGGACTTATCAGCAGCGGTAACAGCACGGCCCAGTGCTTCCTTACGATCAAGTTCCTGCACATAAGAAACCATTGAGTTCTCCACTTCTTCCATGCCATTAAGCACTGTCTGTTTATAGGCAGCCAAAAGCTGCTGAGTCCTTGCTTCCTGCACCTGGATATTGCTTTGAACACGATTGCCGTCAAATATGTTCCAGCTAAATGAGGGGCCAAATCCATACCTTCTGCTTCCCCAGCTTGTAACATCACTAAACTCTGTGGATTCCAGAACAAACGTTCCATTCAATGTGAAAGATGGATAAAGTTCTGCGGTCGCAACGCCAACCTGTGCCGTTTGGGCTGCAAGCTGTCTTTCGGCTCTGCGAATATCAGGACGCTGTCTCAAAAACTCTGCCGGGATACCGATTACAAGCTCACGAGGCGCAGTTGGTATTGAGACGGCTTTTGATAGTTCCTCGTCAAGAGTTCCCGGATGAACGCCGACAAGGTTTGCAAGCCGATTTAATGCCTTCGTCTCTAATATCCTCAATGTTGGGATCGCAGATTCGGTATTGGCAAGGTTAAGCTGTGCTTGGTAAACATCAAGCTCAGGAACAAGCTCCGCCTCAAGACGGTCTTTGGTGAGCTTAACAGTTTTTTCCTGCAAAGTGACATTCTGCTGAGCATAATTCAACCGAGCCTGTAGAGAACGCAGATCAACATAGTTTGTTGCAACTTCCGCATAAAGGGAAACAAGAACATCCCGATAGGATTCGATCGATGCCTGATATGTCGCATCCGCGGATTCAATTGAACGACTTATCCTGCCAAACAAGTCTATCTCCCAGGCAGCACTGCCACCAAGCGAGTGAAGATTCGTCTGGTCCGGATTTGAAGCTGAAATAAGCCCACTCTCACTTTCCCGGTCCCGTGAATAAGAACCTGTCCCATCAATGTCCGGCAATCGCTCACCGATTGCAAATGCACGGGAGGCACGAGATTCACGGATCTTTGCGACAGCCTCTTCCAGATCAAGATTATTTTCTGTAGCCCTTTTGATAAGATCGTTTAATACAGGGTCATTGAAGCCTTCCCACCATGTCTGCAAATTACCCTCTCCCGGCTGAACATCTTTAGCGATCTCAGCATGCCAGGCATCTGGCATAACTATCTCAGGGAGGGAATAATCAGGGCCGACGGTACATCCTTGCAGCATAAGGGCAGGTAAAAACAGCATCAGCATATATTTCAAGTATTTCGACAGGCTAATTTTTTCGCGGCATTTTTTCATTTTATGTCCCCATGGTCGTTGACATTGTCTTTCAAGATGTTACAGTAATACTCATGAAACTTTTAGACTGGCAAAAAATATTGAACAATAAATACAATTACCTCCTTGCCGTTGAAATTCTCATAGTTCTGGCTTTTCCTTTTCTTCAACTCACAAAGACCGATTTTCCACTAACATCAATGTTGTTGCTTCTGGCAATAACACCGGCTTTATACGTTGCTCTGACGTTGAAACGATTCATGGCTATCATAATGATTGGCCTGCTTGCTTTTATTCTTAATATTATTGCCAGTTACCAACTTGTACCACAGTTTGAAAACATCCTTCTTTGCTTACTTGCTCTCTACGCAATATACTTTCTTTTTACTATTGTTGTCCTGATAAGAAAAATATCCTCCCGGAAAGTGATAACTTCAGACACTGTCAAAGGAGGTATCAGCGTTTATTTTCTTATAGGTTTGTTCTGGTCGGCCCTCTATATGATCTTAAATATTATACATCCCGGTGCCCTTACCGTCATCAATGACAAAACTGATTATTTCTATTTCAGTTTCACAACTCTTACAACCTTAGGTTATGGCGACATAACCCCAACGATCAGTTGTGCAAAAATCATGGCAATAATGGAGGCCTTCACCGGCCAGATATACATTGCCATATTCATTGCCCAGCTTATCGGCCTGAGCATCGCTCAAAAACTCCAGGAAAACAAGCCTCAATCATAAAGAATAATGGCACTTGGCTTCCTTACTTACTCGACAAGATCAATAGTAATAGGCTCGGGAGTTTGTGAAGCGATCGTCCAGTCGGGTCTGCCTGTAACGCAATCTGTCCTGCCGGGAACCATAGGATCGGCTTCTGCGACTGGATCTGAATTCCGCGCGACCTTCGGCGTCGTCAAATTCCCGCTGTTTTTTGCTAGCGGCGCGAGCACGAGCTTCTTGACCCCGTCTTTCGACATACATGGCCTTTTCTTTGGCTTTTGCCGCTTTCTTTCCCAATATTAAATCCGCTACCCAAGCTTTAAATTCATCCAGTTTCTTGTTTTGATCCAAATAGACCCACATTTTTGCAGTTTGATCAAGGATAGACCTCGCATCATTACGCACCTTGTTCCCGTACTCTTCTTTTTTCTTACAGAGAGCTATATATTGTTCGACTTCCGGTCCTTCTTCAATATCTGTTGGCATATATCCCTCGAAAAGAATATGCTGCATGACGATTTCGACGAGAGCGTCCCAGGAAGGACGTTCCTTCGGAATTTCCATATTCATTGCTACGAAAGAGTCCTTGATCCGAAGAATGTCGGCATATAATTCGGCATTATAGACAACGGGCATCTTGCGGGCGGCAAAATCATCCGCTTTGTCAATTTTGAGCAGATAGTCCGCAAGCAATAGACGTATCTTCTTGATCTCAGTCCGTTTCTTACTAAGAAACGGAATAAACTCTGTCATTGCCTGAGAGCGAACGACCCAGTATTCTGTACTATTCTTTTCAGGCAAGGTTGGAACTATTTCCACCTGCTTGCTATCCTCAACTTTTGGCTCGGTCTTTACCTTGCTTGTTTCAGCACCAAAACATGTCGCTGCAAAAAACATAACACCCATAAGTACAATTGTTCTGTTGATCATGCCTACTTCTCCTGTAATAAGTTTTGCAAATAATAAAATTAATTTGCCTCATCAAGTCTCTGACGGAACCTCTTGGCCCAGTCTTTCATTACGGTCTCGGTATCGCCCCACTTGGACAGACCGTCAAATGACATCCTGTTGCCGGACTGTGTTTCAATGATGGCCGCTATCTGCTTGCCGGTCTGCGAATCGACAATTTCAGCTTCTATGGATGCTCCACCCAACCCGGTACCTGCCATTTTAGTTATTGGCATCAGATTCTGCATGGTCTTAGACTCTTTTACATCTGTAATTGCTATCCGAACTCTAGCCACTCCCGGTCCCGGTTTCCAGGCGTATTTATACCTGCCATAGATAACCCTCCTTATTTCAGAATACATATACTGGCTCAGATGGTCCTTATCCTGGGAACTTACTTTATTGATAGTTGATTGACTGTAGAATTTCACGGTCACGGGATCAATGATAAAGCTGGAATAATCTCTAAGTGACCTGCTCGGTAGATAGCGAAGTGTCTGGTCCGTAATTCGCTCAAGCTTTGAATAATCACTCAAAAAGCCTATTGATTTTTGCTTTTCCTGACAACCACAAAATAACATTGTAACTGCAACACCGATCATAATTACACTTGTTCTCTTCATTTTCTAACTCCTTAATTATATTACCAAATGCATTAACAGAGCTATTTTTACTCTACTTTATACCAAAGAATTCTATCCACTATCGTTTCTATAAGCAAGCCTTTTCTTTTTTTTGTCAGTGTACCCTACGATCAGCAGAGACAGTGCCACAAAGCAGCAGATCGCGTATCTGATTGATTTCATTGTTGTTTCCTTTTCTTCTAATCGTTCAATTTGATGATAACCTTGTCGAGAGCTCCTTTGAACTTGAAGGGATCACTATAGAGTTTCGATACCTGTGTACCTGTATCACGACCAACATCAAAAGTTTCCGCCAGCGAATAAGTACTTATATGCATATTAGGCATATCAACAGTGTCCACCTTTTTGCCATTGACATAAAGTTCGCCTGTCCCACCAAATTCTTTGGTCTTTATGAAGTTGAATTTCAATTCTGTCGGACCTTGAGGCAATTTGGGTGAAGCCAGCGTGTAATAAACACCATCCAGATAGTTGTAATCATAATATAGACGGCCGCCTTTAATGAACATAGTGAAGCCCCCCGTCATGCCTCCTACACAGCAGATCACGCCCTCTTCATAACCTTTAAGATCAATGGCAGTTGTGATCGTATGGGGGCGATTTTTAACCGGAGCTGAAGCTTTCTCTGCAATACGGTAGGCACCGGGTGCATAATAAACAAACTCCTTCTGGTCGCCGAACAAGATGTCTTGCGTCCCGGCCAGACGCTTGAGCATGTCGTCGTAGAGAGGGTAGACGTTGTATTTCCAGGCCTCCTCTTCAAAGATTTTTTTAAGCTCTTCAAGCTTTTTTGGATACTTCTTAGCAAGGTCGGTGCTCTCCGAGAAGTCCTCAGCCACGTGGTAAAGTTCCCACACATCATCCTCAAATGGGGTGACAGAACCGACAATCCATGGCATCCGCCTGCCATGCAGCGTCACCGCTTTCCATCCGTCCACCCAGATCGCCCGGTTACCGAACATCTCGTAATACTGGCGTTCCTTTACGTTGGGTGCATCGGCGTCGTTGAAGGAGTACATCATCGACTTGCCATCCATCGGCTGCTGCTCTATGCCATGATATTCTTGGGGCACCTCCAGGCCCACGGCTTCGAGTATCGTCGGCGCCACATCAGCGATATGGTGATATTGTTTGCGGATTTCGTTCTTGGCTTTGATACCTTTCGGCCAATGGACTACCATGGCGTCTGTCTGGCCGCCGCGATGTTCAGATTGCTTGAAGTAGCGGAACGGTGTGTTTCCTGCCATTGCCCAACCGGCATGGTAATGCGGATAAGTTGTTGCATCACCCCAATTGGGATAATGCCGCATGCTGGCATCAAATGGAGTTTGGAGACCGTTCAAAACATAAGTCTCATTAAAAGTACCGGATAAACCACCTTCGCCGCTGGCGCCATTGTCTGCGGTGACAAAGATCAAGGTGTTGTCCAGTTCGCCGATCCGCTCCAGGTTTTCGACAACTCGACCGATCTCATTATCAACAAGCTCCATCTGAGCGGCAAAAACTTCCATCTGACGCGCATATAGTTTCTTTTGATCCTCGTTGAGATCATCCCAAGCCGGGATTTCGTCGATCCTGTCTGTAAGTTTGGTGTTCTTTGGAACAACGCCAAGCCTTTTCTGGTTTTTAAGAATTTTCTCGCGGGCCTTGTCCCAACCCATATCGAACTTACCGCGGTATTTGGTAATATACTCCCGCGGTGCATGGTGGGGAGAATGCATCGATCCCGAAGCCCACAGCATCATGAACGGCAAGTCCGGTTTGATCGATTTATGACCCGTGAGCCATTCAATTGCACGATTGGCAAGATCGATGTCAAGGTGTTCTGATTTATGATAAGGTTCGGGTGTATGATCGTTCCACATCACCGGGATAAACTGGTGCACATCGGCTGCCATGAAGGTGTAGGCATGATCGAAGCCCTCACCACTTGGCCAACGATCAAAGGGTCCTACCTGCGAAACTTCGTACAGCGGCGTATGATCCCACTTGCCAAGTGCATAGTTGACATAGCCTGACTCCTGCAAATAGTTAGCTACCGATTTTGCTGTTTCAGGAACTATGGCGTTATAACCGGGGAACCCCATCGCAGTCAAGGCATGAGAGCCTAATCCGATGGAGTGTGGATTGCGCCCGGCCATAAGGGCAGCTCGCGAAGGAGAGCACAAGGCCGTAGTGTGGAAGTTGTTATACCGCAGACCGTTTTTAGCAAGCTTGTCAATGTTAGGTGTATCAATAAGTCCTCCAAAACAGCCAACTTGAGCAAAGCCTACATCATCCAGAAGGAAGATGATCACATTCGGTGCACCTTTAGGCGGTGTAACAGGTTCCGGCCACCATTCTTTCGAATCCTCATACCTTTTGGCGATCTTGCCTTTGAATTTCTGAGTACTGGCTTGTGCTAAACCAGTCAACAATGAGCCGCCCAGTACACCGGCAGCCGTTATTTTTGTCGTCTGCTTTAGAAAATTGCGCCGTGACATTGAATTCGGTTTTTTAGTTTTCATTTTTTTTCTCCCTTTAGTTTTTCCTTTTGATGAGTTAGAAATCTATTTTTACCCTGCAACCGGCGATGTAAGCAGTATGATTTGCTTCTCTGCTCGGGTTAATGATCTGGAAGTCAGGAGTAATGTGAAGCCACTTTGAAACTTCAATATTATAGAAAATCTCAAAACCATCTGTGTCACCAAAACGATTCGAAATTATAGTTCCAAGTTTATCAGAAAGACCGACATGATAATAGCCTGCCCCAAAGGTATCATTGTCACGTCCGTCTATAATGCCTTTACCACCTAAGCCTATACTGTAAAAATCTTCCATTATGTTGGTCTCGTCGTCAGCAAAGCCAAGCCTGCCGAAAATACCATAACCCTGCGAACTGTCATCTTCCTCCGTAAAAAGATATTGATGGAAGTTATAGTAGAAGCCCCAGGAACTTTCCTCTTTTTTCAAAGTATCAAGTCCAAGCAATGATCTAATAATAATTCTCGGGTCCTGATCAATAGCAGTGTAATCTTTATTGCTATATGTGGCACCAAACAATTGCTTACCGCCAAGACCAAAGAAGTTTGTAGGATGAGAATATTCAACGCCATAACTTGTGCCATCTTCGAAATCATTATCCCACCCGGCCGTATTCGGCTGACCGTTAGCACCTACTGCGGTCAAAGAAAGGATCGCAGGGTCATTAGTGTAATCCTGTGGAAACAGAAACAGCATCCCAGCTCCAAGGCTTGAATATGGGAAAGTTCGAATAGTAGCAGGATTAAAGATAAAATTCGAGTTCATGAAATTTTCCTTGCCTCTACCACCTGCAAAGTGGTTATTGTCACCATCTAAGGTGTCTATCTTGCCAAAGAACAAACCGAATGTTTCAGAAAGAAACTGGGTAAAGACAAGCTTTGATAATGTCAACTCTCTATAATCCGGCAAAGGGAACATGCCGTCTGTATTTGCCCCAAGCAATGCCCCGGTATCACTGTTTATAGATTCACCGAATTGATGCTCGACTCGGGCATCTACAAATGCTCCCGGCCATAGCCCCATCTTTTGGAAATCGAATTTGAATTCATAATCAACGGAACCGCCGTATTTCCAATCCTTTTCTAAACCACCATGCAGCACACCCTGCGTTGTCTGTATGGCATCGATATTGATTGTAATACCATCATCTATAAATTCCGTCCGTTTGCCTGACCAATCGCCCGAAAGCTTGGAGCGGTCAAACAAGTCCTCCTCAGCACCTGTGACATTCTGCACGAGAAAAAAAACAAGAAAAACAAACACTGCTAAACGTGTGTGATCGGGACATCTTTTCATGTTGAATTCCTTTTGAAAGTATTTTGCCATTTCCCTGTTTCTAAAGTATAATCACAGATATTGTAAAGCTCAATTAGTTTTTTATAGATATATCAGATATTTGAAAATATGTTTGAATGCCCGTTTTGGACCAAAAGATTGCCTATTTTAACAGGAGAGACAATGAATAATAACGCAGAGACGCTTAGAATGAAGACAAAAAAGAACCTTTACTTGTCGCCATACCTCAAAATACCTTGTATCGCAATTCTGCTTATGGGCCTGGCTTTGAGTTTTTGTGGTTGCGCCCAACCCTATTCCGCCAAGCCGTTAAGTTCGATTAAACTTTTCAGGCAGCGCACTGAAAACGTGTTGAACTCTTCAAAACCGGGCAAGGACACACAACAATACCTGCGGCTGAAATTCCTCGATAAAAAATACCGCAAGGAACCGGAAAGTGTCATTTTGGAACTCCTGCGAATTTCGAGAGAGACAAAAGATGCCAAAGCAATGATAGCAACCGCTGAGCTTTCACTTCTCCAAGCCAAAAAAACTTTCAACAGCGACAGAGACACCTCAGCAGCAATGTACATAAATGCCGCAGAAACTGCTTATGATTATTTATTCGCTTCCGATGCGATCGTATCGTTCAATACCCTAAAACCGTCTTACCGGTTCATGGCCAATATCTATAACCGGGCGGTCTCAAGACTGGTAGAGATCCGCGAAAAAAATGAAAAACCATGGCAAGGTTCCAGCAACTTTGATCTTTATGGTACCTCATACGAATTTACCGTCAAAGCAAACGGCCCCGGCGTGTGGGATCCGCAAATTTTCGATTTCTTTAGACCGGCAAACCAGATCCACGTAAAAGGTTTCCGCAACGAATACCTCACTCATGGCTTAGGCGCTCCAATCATCGGCTTTGTTGACGAACCGAGGCAGCATGCCGCTTTCGGAAAATACTCTCCACGGAAAGGGATGGCCTATCCAGTTACCGCGATACTTTTTTTTGAGCCGAGGGAAGAGAAAAACGGCAAGATCCACCGTAAGGCTCACATCAGATTCTACGACCCATCACTAACCAATACCGCACACATTGCCGGCCACCAGGTACCTCTCGAAGCCGACTTCTCCACACCTCTGGGAGTCATGCTCGCCAAGATGCAGCCCCCTAAAGTGGATCTTGCAGGAATGTTCAAAAGCGATGAATACCTTAGCCAATCCGGGATGTATATGCTCGAACCATACCGACCCGACAAGATACCCGTCGTCATGGTCCACGGCCTGATGTCATCCCCGGAAACATGGGTAGAAATGTTCAATGATCTAAAAGGCGACCCGGAGCTTCGCAGCAGGTTCCAGTTCTGGTTCTTTAGGTACCCAACCGGACTGCCTGTAATGTACTCCGCATCGCTACTTCGTCAGGAACTGCTGGATATTAGCGCAAAATACAACCCCCAAGCCGACAACAACAACTTTGACAACATGGTAATCCTCGGCCACAGCATGGGAGGCCTGCTCTCACGAATGATGGTTCAAAACAGCGAGAACATCTACTGGGACAGCGTGTTCGCCAAACCTGTTAACGAGATATCCGTTGACGAACAGACACGCAAGCTATTGAAAGATATTTATTTTTTTGAAAGACTGCCCTTCGTCAAAAGGGTAATTTTTCTCGCCACCCCCCATCGAGGCAGTGACTTAGCCGACCAATGGTTCGCGAAATTAGGATCAGGCTTTGTAAGTCTACCTTCCCTGGTAAACGATGTTGGAGACGCAATATTCAGCCTCAGTAAAGACGAGCTTGCTATCGACCCCAAAGACTTCGCCAAAGAGGTCCCCAACGCTATCGATCTGCTCTCACCTTCATCGCATTTCGTGAAAACCACAGCCACTGTCCCCCTTGACACATCTATCCTCTACCATTCGATCATTGGAATTAGAAACAGTAAATATGGCCCCGGCAGTTCTGATGGCATAGTACCGTACAAGAGTTCACACTTGGACATAACATTGTCAGAGAAATTGGTCCCGACAACTCACGAAGCACACAAGCACCCCTTGGCAATAGATGAAGTAAAAAGAATCTTAAAGTTACATATTAACCCTGATTTCCAAAGTAAACCGTGACAAAGAAACTGGATTTTGGTTGTATAGGGCTTGTGGATGCTGTTTAAGGCAGTTTTGCTGGTCTTTCATATAAATCCGCAAGAAAGCTGCCTCAGAAAAGAGAAATCTTGATAGTTCAAGATGAAATTGGTAAAATTATTAGAATCTGAAGGACTGAACAATGTTTTGTGAACGCTTAAATGGGAAATGTCGGTTTTGTTTTGAATAGGAGAATAAACAATGAAAGAAATCCTTGCTTTAGCAATTATCGTCTCAACTATTTGCTTTACTGGTTGCAAACGATCTGAAGAAGCACCTGAAACAATATCAGATATGGTGATTGGGACTACCTACAATCCGCAAGCGAAATTTAAAGATTCAGCTACGTATGTCTTTTCAAGGGAGGATCCGGAAAAGGAAGGTTTGCCACCTGAAGTTATCACTATCGTAAAGAGAGTTCGACAGCTATTACAGGATGAATTGAGAACAAAAAAATATAATATCTCTAAAGACAATGAACCGGATTACTTAGTGGATTATCACATTATGGCGGCACAGGGTCTTCAAATTCTAGCAGCACGAGCAGAGACCTACGACCAGGAATGGTTAGGTATAGTAGGAATTCCTGATGAGTTCATTAAAGGTTCCTTGGTTATAGACGTGATTGAAGCCAAAACTCTCAAACCTGTCTGGCGAGGCATCTGTAATGCAAATGTTGCATCGGTTGGAGTAAGTGAAAAAGAAAAAGAAAAAAGAGTAAGATATGCCGTTCAGCAAATGTTGAATACTTTTCCACCTAATTAAGTCGCCCAGGAACGAGAAAGATTAATGAAAACATCTTTGTCGAAACAGGTTAAATGGGTACTTGCGATATCACTGCGGCTTGCATTGGCCCTTGTCATTGTGTGGTTTACGATAATCCTGCTTTATGCATCACAGGCCAGAAAGAAAGGTGACTTGAAGTTATGGCATAGAATAAGGCTCAAAAGCGAGTTCAAAGCTAAAGACTTCAATGACAAGTTTATATTCAGTGATTATCAGAAAATGGAGAACGACCTGTTCAATGAGCTCCATGAAAAAGTATACCAAAATATTGCTCAAGCCGATAAGCATCAATTTAACCGGTACAACTTAAAAAGTCCCTGCAATCCTGATAATTTCAAACAGAACTTTAACAGGTCCTACGAACTTGTCCCTGAAAAAGTAGCCGGAGGCATATTGCTGATCCATGGACTTACGGACTCACCCTATTCGATGAAACATCTGGCCCGGTTATTTTACGATAAAGGTTTCTATGTTTTGATAATGCGTATGCCCGGCCACGGTACCGTGCCATCTGAACTTGCAAATATTAACCGCCAGGACTGGACAGCCGCGGTAAAAGTGGGAGCCAAACATGTTACCGAGTTTACTGGGCAAGGCAAACCCTTTTATATAGCAGGCTACTCTAATGGTGCTCTGCTCGCATTGCAGTATACATTCGAATCCATTGAAAATGACCAGCTAACCAAACCTGATAATTTGTTTTTGTTTTCTCCCTCTCTTGGAGTTACGAAATTCGCAGCTTTATCTAAATGGTTTAAAGCATTATCTTTCATACCATATTTTGAAAAATCAAATTGGAAAAGTATTTCCCCGGAGTATGACCCATTCAAATATACATCTTTTCCGATGAATGCTTCAAAACAACTATATGACCTTTCAATGCAAACACAAAAGCAGCTACTGATACATCAACAGGAAGGCACGCTCGACAAGTTACCTCCTGTCACAACATTTCAGTCAGTCGTGGACTCGACAGTTATAACCGAGGATATTATTTATAAGTTATATGCCAACCTGCCCGTTAAAGGCCACGAGCTGATATTGTTTGATGTAAATCGAAATTCGTATCTCCAGAACTTCCTTAAATCTAACCACAGCCTGTTTTTATCTGATTTAAGCAAGCCCGAAAAACTTCCCTACAACCTTACTATCGTAACAAACAAAGATGTCGATTCTGTTGAAGTTGTAGCCAAGACAAAAAAGCAAAACAGCACGGAATTTATTTCTACTGATTTGGGCCTATCTTGGCCAAAACAGATTTACTCTCTTTCGCACATTGCTATTGTATTTCCACCCGACGACGCCCTGTACGGCATTACCCCCAGTACCGACACAGGACTTCACTTGGGCAATATAGAATTGAAAGGAGAACGCAATCTGCTTAAGATCCCAGCGGGAGACCTGATGCGACTCCGCTGCAACCCATTCTTTGACTACATGACAGAACGTATTAGTAAGTTGATATTGCAGGGCAACTCAGAAATCTATAAAGACTAATCAATTATATGTCACAACCATTCACCAACCGGCAACTGCTCCACTGCATAACGTAGGACGGGATTAACATTTGTATAAACTTTGTTTGTCAGATGAGGCGAAGAATGCTCCAACAGCTTCTGTGTAACTGCGGTTGATATGCCGTTCTGTGCCAGCATGGAACCAAATGTTTTACGAAGATCATGAAACTTCAGATCAGCTATCCCGGCAGCATTACATAACTTTCGCCATTTATAATGATTGAAGCTGTCGCTGAATAATTTCTCTTGCCCAACATCCAACCCACACACATATCTTGATAGCTCTGCCATTAGTTCCGCAGATACGGGACGTGAACCCATGCTCTTCCGAGTTTTCTTACTTGCCGTTGTTATACTGTTGCCTTCAAAATCAATATCAGAAATCTTCAGCGATTCAATATCGCCGCGTCTTAGGCCCGTTCCTAATGCAAGCATGATCCTTATCTTCATTGGCGGAGATGATTTTGCGGCTGAAAGTAACTTCTTTATCTGGGTGCTGTTGAGGGATTTCACGGGCCGTTCATCTTCCTTCAATTGCCGAAGCTTGATTTCCTGACCGATGTAGCGATGCTCAACGCACCATTTGACAAATGTTTTCAAGTTCCTGATATCTTTGTTAAGTGTTGGCCGTTTGACTTCCTCGCCTCTTAGGAGTATGAATTTGTCAACGGTGTTCTGGGTAATCTGTTTCGATCTGCATTTTCCGACTATGCGTTCAAAGTGCCGGAACGTAAGGGACGTCTCGTATATCGCTTTCTCTGTGACTCCTGCAACTCTCTTGCAGTGGTGATATTCCTCAAGCATCTGTTCCCAACTCGCTGAGACTATCCCGGTAAAAACATCAGAGTTGAGTTGACTGTATTTGAGCTGACAAAAATGCTCCGCCAATTTCCTTGTTGACAAAGCTTTTGCTTTTCGTTTTCCGCTTTCATACCAACCACACCACCAGCCCTTGACACCTCTTCTTTTGTATATCCAAACCTTTCTCATATACACATTGTATCGTAAATATGGGGGTGCAAATCAAGTCAAAATAAAGGCTTTGAAAGAAGCAAATCAGTGTCAAAATAGAGACACGACTTTGATTAGCTTGATTTCGTGAAAGATAAAAGCATGCTTCGCAATAGGTTATGACTCATGTGTCCTTACTATCATCCGGATATTGAAAACGTTCACCATATTTTGAAAATTTTTAAGTCTTTGACATTACTAACCTTATGGATTTGTGATTTTTGCGATTTCACACGCTATTTGGTGTTTTGGTTGTAGTGTGGTTGTATGAAACTTTAGATTATTTGCCGTAAAGCCAGTTAGAGTTATGACCAAAACGGCATTGAACTGGAGACTTACGCAGCGATCATTGCCTGTATGCTGATTGCCCTTTGGACAGGCCGCAAACCAACGCTGCGAACCTATGAGATGTTCTGCTGGTACTGTAGCGGCATGGCCGACGAAGAAGAATTACTGGCTCATATCGCTCGTCTGCAAAAACAGGATTAAAACCGACGAGGCCAATCACAAAATTGATTTGGCTGGCGTTAATGCTGCGCGGAAACAACTTGCCAACCAACTCAGCAGCCTGTAAACTACCTGCGGTTGCCATGTACACTATATTAAATTGACAAAGAGCAAGCCCCGTGCCGAACAGGATTGGGGCGGGGTAGTAATCGCACAAAAAAACCGCTGACGGATCACTCAGGATCGGCCAGCGGTTTGAAAATCACAAATACTCTATTTACTCACTGCCTTCTCGTCGCCAGCCCCAGCCGCACTTGCCTTGGCCGCATTTGCCTTGGTCACACTTGCCTTGGTCACACTTGGCCTGGCAGCACTTGGCGGTCTTCTCGTCCTCGCATCCGACCTCGGCATCGCAGATCTCGGCGTAGGTTCTTTGCCTTCGGCCCAGACGATCGTAGCGTCGGTTTTGAGCTTTTCAATAAAGTCCCGGCTGAAAGTGCCCCTGCTCTTTTGTTCGAGATTCGTTTTGATAGTGTCCTTAACTTCGTCAAAAGTCTTGGTCACCGCTGCGATCTTCTCGCTAAGCTTGATAATATGATAACCGAAAGGTGTTTCAACTATACCGCTGACCTGGCCAACCTTCAGCGCAAATGCCGCTTCAGTGAACTTTGCATCCATGCCGCCCCTGCCTCCTATGATGCGACCGGTATTGTCAAAAAAGCTCTTGAGATCTCCTCCATCAGCACTTGAAGGACAGTCTGAGTGCTCTCGGGCCAAATCCTCAAAATTACCCCCAGCCTTGAGTTTCTGCGCCACTTCTTCGATTTTTACCTTTAACTTAGACCTGTCCTCATCCTTAACACCTCTGCCCCCCGCCAGAATATGACTGGCTTTGACCTGTTCAGGCGACGAAAATTGCGTCGCGTTTTCGTCATAAAACTTTTTGGCGTCCTCATCGCTAACCGTTACGTCCTTGCCTGCTGCCTTGGCTTCGACGTTTATGACCTTATCGAAACTGAGTCCCATTTCTACTTGCTCCGCCAGGCTTGCCATAGTCATGCCATATTTACTCAGTTCATTTTCAAGCTTATCCATTGGGATATCTCTACCTTTAGCTATTACTTCGATCTCGGCCTGAACCTCTTCTTTGGAGACCTTTATTTTGTGAGTCTTCTGTTTCTCACCCATAAGCTGCTCAATGATCATTATATCCAGCACTCTCTGAGTCATCTGCGTTTTCATACCATTGATCATCTCTTCGGTAGCCGGACGGCCCATGTCTGCCATCCTTTTTAGCTGAGCATCAACCTGCGGCTTGATCTTCTCATCAATTTTCGACTGAGTGATCTTGACGCCGTTTACCGTTACGAACAGGGCGTCAACAGCGGGTTTCACTTCTGCCTTGACGGCTTTAACTTCCGGCTTAGCAGCAGCCTTGGCATCGGCAGGGCAACATGCCTTTTTCTCATCCGTCGAACAGACATGCGTTTTATCTGCCGTCGTAGGACACGCTTTTGCATCCTTGGATTCTGTCGAATGGCTATGCCCATGACTTTTCTTGGCATCAACCTTGGCATCTTTGGCGCAGCAAGGTTTGGTACACGTCGTAGGACACGCCTTGGTCTCAACCTTGGCAGGGGCGGCACTTTCTTTCGAAAGCGAACTCTTCACTTCTTCCTTAGTACCGTCACTCTTACCCATCCCCATCGCATTACCGGCAAATACCAACATTGCCACTACCAGAATAACTCTGTAAACTTTCATGTGTATCCTCTCGTTAAAGGTTTTCTTAATAAATTCCGCTAAATCGCACGAACCAAATATTGTCGTAAATACCACTTCCAAAGTCAAGAGGCATTGCTCGCGTTTACAGATAAAAATCAACTATCCGCATTTACGCTAAAACACCCCTTGTTAGACCGTCCACGCTCAGGGGTGGCCATGTGTTCGATTTTTTCGAGAAATCTTGCAATAATCTCACTTTATGCTATCTTTACAGCAAAGATATGTCTTAATTTGAAGGGCCTTGAAGATGGATTTTTCCAGAAAAACAACGGTTGACAGCTTTACAATGCCGATTATCCCACGGTATTGCGAAACCGATCAGTCAGGAGTCGTTCACCACACCGTCTATCCGATCTGGTTCGAGATGGGCAGAACCGAACTTCTCCGAGCCAACGGTTTCGCCTATAATGACCTGGAAAAAGCCGGCACCTTCTTCGTAGTGGTCGATCTATCCGTCAGGTATCGCCGCCCGGCATTGTATGATCAGCAGCTTGAATTGGCTGTCACATGCACTAATATCACTGCCACCCGTGTCGAACACAGCTATTCGCT
>DRGS01000188.1 GCA_011053245.1 Phycisphaerales bacterium | reverse complement strand
TAGCGGTAAAAAGATTGTTATAAATTCCAGTCAAATTCGGCCCATACTGAACAATACCGTCATAGCACCGATCAAAGGTACTATTCGAGATCGGATTATCAAGTTCAATATTCTGTATATGAATGCCTTTTGAAGCATTGCTGATTATGCAATGATTGATCTTGCATGCCGGCAAAGCGGTTTCTTCAAGAGTAATTGCAAAGTCATACTCCGTAGTTGACCACGGAAAATCGGCCGTAAATGTTATAGGCGAGTCTGAAAGACCGTCAGCAATAATAACGCCGCCATTCTTTACAACAATTCCACTGTTCGGATCGTTAGATATGACCGTGCCCGGCTTTATGACTAACATTGCCCCGTCAACATAAACTTTCCCGTTGAGATGAATTTCTTCTTCCCATATAGTATTTGTATTTATAACTGCATCAAAAGGAATCTCTGCAAAGCTGTAAGTTGACTGGCTCGTAGCCGAAGCAGCCTCTTGAGTTACTGGTGGAGTTGTTAAGGCTTCATTGATTGCGGCAATAAGATCTTTGTAGCTTTTATTGCCCATTGTTTTTTTTATCTGGCCATCACTTTCAACATAGCCCAATATACTTTGAATATTTTCTACCAATTGCTGTTCGGCAGATATAGGGTTCGGCCGATCACCTGTAGATAACTGAGGTGTGATCTTTTCGGTGTTCTCATAAAAGGTAGCCTCTTTTGAAATGACTAAACTGCCCGAAGCATATACAGTTCCTGTTTGAATTCCTGACGACATGATAAATACAACTGTCAATAAAGCTAACCTTTTCATACCCATCTCCTTGCAAATAATTAGTAGAATTTTCAATGTTAACAATCGCCTTAAATGCTAATATAGTATCCCTTGAAAGTCATTGTAATTATGTGTCCAATGACAACTGTATGTCACTGATAACTAAAAAACTCACGACTTATCCCTAACCAACTTCACTTGGTACACAATATACTAATCCACAACAACCACTTTGTAAACAAAAAAATAAGCAAAAACCCAAAAAATTGTCCCTGCCTGCCTTAGGCAGCGATTCCAAATCCTTCGTGTTCTTCATTCTGTTAGTGGTTTAAATATTATGATCAGTTTCTTTTCCTTCGTGGTTTCTTCGTGGTTCAAAAAAAACCTGTTCGATCCGCGAGTTTCGCGGATAAAATATCTTCGTATTTCACAGAAAAACCTTGACACATAACATGAAGCTTTGTATAATGCACACATAACAATCAGGACAAGACAATGCAACTTAATAAAAACAAAATAACATCTTTTCTTTGCGCCTTTGCCCCTTTGCGCCTTGGCGGGATAAAATTCGTACGACTCTGCGAACAAAACAACCACAAAAACGAAAAAAAACGTTAAAAATCGTGAAAAAATGACAAAAAAACAATATTTAAAAATTGACACAAAACCCTCGCTTTTGCTGGGAAAACCCGCAAATTTAAGTACCCTTATTTGTAAAAACAAACCCAATTTCCTGAATCAGAGAATCACTGCAACTACTTGCAAAAGAGGAACTTACAACGATTTACACCCCCAAACCCACAAAAAAAGCAAACCCAATCCAAACCCAATTCAAACCCAATTTTTTCACTACTATTTAGTCCGCCGACCTGTCGGTGTGGTTATATTTACAATAAAAAGAAGAATTCCACAACTAAAGACTAAAAACCAAAGACTAAAAACTATAAATCCATTTAGAAAGACTTTCATGTAAATACTCGTATACCAGTGTCCTCATAGCCGATTTTATCACCAAAATTTAATCCTTGACACTACCCATGTCCGATAGTTAAATTAGGACAATCAGGTAGTTTAGGTGAACGAATGGAATCGCGTTTTCAATGAGAGGACAAAAATGGATAAGATGAAGGACTTGTATACGACCGGCGAAGCCGCACAAATATGCAGTGTAAGTCAGCAAACCGTGATTCGCTGTTTCGATTCCGGCAGGCTCGACGGCTTTCGCGTTCCTGGTTCGCGCTTTCGCAGAATACCCCGCGACAGCCTGATCAAATTCATGAAAGACAACGGAATACCGCTAAAAACTTTTGACAGCGGCAAAAAAAAGATTCTCGTCGTTGACGACGACGTTGAGATCGTAGAATTAATGGTCGACGTCCTCGTCCGCGACGGCAGATTCGATGTAAAAACCGCGTCAAGCGGTTACGACGGCGGAATGATGACCCAGCAGTTCCGCCCCGACTTGATAATACTCGATTACATGCTGCCCGACGTCAACGGCAACATTGTTTGCCAGACCATCAGACGCAACCCTGATTTTAACGACATGAAAATAATAATCGTCAGCGGCCTCATCAACGAATCAGAGATCCAGGACCTCCTCGACGCCGGCGCAGAAACTTTTATTAAAAAACCATTCAGCATTTCCGAACTCGTCGACCAGATCGCTACGGTTCTCCAGATGCAATAAAACAGATGCCCGCAAGCATTTAAATTTTCGATGCAAAAGATTTTGCGGCTGTGATGAAAATACCCTTATAGGGCAATAAGCTTTCGCGGTGATAATCGTAATGTGTTGTTGTAAAGAAATTTGACCGCGTATAAAAGCACATTTAAAATTGTAACTTGGTATAACGACCTGAAAGAATATAATGGCAAGACCTGCAAATAATACCGCTATCGCTCGCAAGGTAGAGCTGATCATACGGAAACTCGATTCCCTTTCGACGCTGCCACAGGTCGCAGCCGGTTTTCTTCCCCATATTACCGGCATTCAAACTGACCCGGCGGCCCTGACCGATATCATTGAGTCCGATCCGGCCCTTACGGCGAAGATACTTTCGCTGGCCCATGCTGGCGGCGTAACTTTTACCTCCCAAAAACCTTCCGTCGCCCAAGCCGTCAGCAAATTGCCGCTGGCAGTCATACGCGACGCTGTTCTTTCGATAAGAGTTTTTCAGGCTTTCGACGTTGACTATGATCCTGACAGCAAGCGGGCCCTTCCGAGAAAACAATTAGCTTTCCATGCTTTGGCGACAGCCTGCTGCGCAAGGAGTATCGCGAAGATCATTTTAACCAAGCAGGATTGCGAGATGGCCTTCTCCGCCGGCTTACTGCATGACATCGGCAAACTCGCTATCGATGAGGCAATGCCGAAAAGTTTTGAAAAGATCGTCGAATACGCAAAGGCCAACTCCGTTTCAATGGCAGTAGCCGAACAGAAACATCTCGGTCTTGACCATGCAATAATCGGCAAACGTCTCGCTGAAAAATGGAAGTTCCCCGAAGATATCAAAAATGCTATATGGCTGCACCACAGCGATCCCGAAGTTTTGTCGGATGATATTCCGGCTGCGAAGATCGCCCGTATAGTTTCACTCGCCGACTCGGTCGCTCGCCAGTGTTTGATAGGTCAGTCCGGCAGTTGCGATTGCGTACCTTCGACTGACCGGCTAATGACAAGCCTCGGTCTCTCTCAGGATCAGCTTGATGAGATCCGTAAAAATCTTTCCCAGCAGGTTTATCACAGAGCCGATCTTCTCGGGCTAAACGACAGGACCGGCGCCGCTTCCTGGTGCGATATGATCTCGCAAACCGCCGCCGACCTTGCCCGCGACAACACCCGCCTTTCTCAAGACAACCGCACTTACGCGGTAAGCTCAGGACATGTAGATTTTGTTGAACAGTTTTTCGCCAGCGTAGATC
>DRGS01000187.1 GCA_011053245.1 Phycisphaerales bacterium | reverse complement strand
CCATGGACAATACCGAAGCCACCGAAGAGGTCCGTTCGATCCTGGCAGGCTGCATGGCCGGAAAACAGATGCTCGTCTGTTTCTTCTGCCTTGGGCCAACGGACTCGGACTTTTCGATATCCTGCGCTCAGATCACCGATTCGCCCTACGTCGTACATAGCGAATCGATCCTCTATCGCGCTGGCTACGAACAGTTCAAGAGGATCGGCGAGGGCAAATTCTTCCGGTTCATCCACACTCAGGGCGAACTGACCGAGACCGGCACCAGCAAGAACATCGAAAAACGACGCATATACATGGCCCTCGAAGACAATATCGTCTACTCGACCAATACCCAGTACGCAGGCAACACCGTCGGCTTAAAGAAACTCGCTCTTCGCCTTGCCATCCAGAAAGCAACCAGCGAAGGCTGGCTCGCCGAGCACATGTTCGTAATGGGAGCACACGGCCCCAACGGCAGAGTAACATACTTTACAGGCGCATTCCCCTCAGCTTGCGGCAAAACATCGACCTCAATGCTGCCCGGACAGACGATCGTCGGCGACGACATCGCCTATTTTCGTAAGAAGGACGGCAAGATGCGTTGCGTAAACGTCGAGCAGGGTATTTTCGGCATCATTAAGGACGTCAATCCGGATGATGATCCGGTCATTAACAAGGCTCTCATTGATCCCGGCGAGGTTATCTTCGGCAACGTACTGATCTCCGACGATCTTAAGCCTTATTGGCTCGGAATGGGCGAGGATGTCCCCGAATCCGGAACCAACTATTCCGGCAAATGGACCGCCGGCAAAAAAGACGACAAGGGTAACGAGATCACATGTTCGCACAAGAACGCCCGTTACACCATTCGTATTTCATCGCTTGCTAACCGCGACCCCCAAGCCGACAACCCCGAAGGCGTCGAAGTAGGCGGCATCATCTATGGCGGTCGTGACAGCGACACCCTCGTACCCGTCGAGCAGGCTTTCGACTGGACAGAGGGCATCATCGCTAAAGGCGCATCCATCGAATCGGAAACAACCGCAGCAACCATCGGTCAGGAAGGCGTCCGCAAGTTCAACATCATGGCCAACATGGACTTCGTATCTATCCCGTTAGGCTCATACATCCAGAAGAATCTCGACTTCGCAGACGGCGTTGACAAGGTCCCTTCGATCTTTTCGGTAAATTACTTCCTTAAGGACGAAGATGGCAACTACTTAAACGGCATACTCGATAAGATGGTCTGGATACTCTGGGCCGAACTTCGCCACAACGGCGACGTCGAAGCCATTAAGACTCCGACCGGCTACATCCCGCTGTATGAGGATCTGGTCAAGCTGTTTAAGGATAAGCTCGGCGAAGACTATGCCAAGGAAGCTTATACAAAGCAGTTTACCGTTCGCGTTCCGAACTTGCTGGCAAAGATCGACCGGGTTGAAGCGATCTACAAAGCAAAGGTCGCCGACGCTCCGCAGGTCGTTTACGATGTGTTCGATGCCCAGCGAACAAGGCTAAAAGAAGCACAGGCAAAACACGGCGACAACATCTCGCCATTTGACCTGCTGTAACAAATATGCAACATCAATACAGGGCCGTTGGTAACTAATAATTTACCGCGGCCCTTTTTTTTAACTTCTATTTCTGCCCCAAAACGCTGTTTATGTTTCCGATCCGCTCATTAAACGGTGGATGGGTGGAAAAATATACCGACATACCTAACGGATCGTTATCACTGCTGAGTTTCCAAAGCCGCTTTAGCAGTTTTTCGGCTCCGTCGGGTTTGAAGCCCGCCGCTTTCATCAATCGCCCGCCGAGACCATCTGCGTCGAATTCCCTGCTCTGCGAATACGCGCTTTCAAAAAATTTCAGCCCCACATTCTTGATCCACGCCGAAACCATCCCCCTTGCTATTGACGTTCGCGAGATAACGCTCGTAAGCGTACTGCTGATTATCCTTTCCATCGCGTGGCCGCGTATAACATGGGCCATTTCATGACTGAGTATAAATGCGATCTCGTCGGCGTCCCACTCGCAAAGCTTCAGGATTGGCTCGGTAACAAATATAAACCCGCCCGGCAGGGCAAATGCGTTGGGTTCATCACCTTCGATAATCTCAAAACTGAACTTTCGCTGCTTATTGACAACCCGCTTAGCCAGTCGCCTCCCCACCTCATCGAGCAGATCACTTTGCAGATTTTTGCCGGCGAACTGCAAACGTATTTCATTGGCAAGATCCAGCCCCACTTCATACTCAGCTTGTATGGAATCGGCTTCGGTACCCGTAAGGCTGTGCCATATCCATTTGCCCTTGCGAACCTTGGGTCCAACTTTCCTGCCAAGATTATAAAAGAAACCGCTCATATCAACTCTCAAGAATATGTGTTAATTTGTCCAGCGGAGATTATACACGAAAAAGGTGCAAACTCCCAGCGCAGAAAAAATCCATTACTTGAAAAATCTGATTAGATAACCAACAGTGATTTATTACAGCTTCCAGCTTAGTGGGTAGGAGATACGGTCGGGGGCGATCTTGAACTGTCTGCTCAGTAGTTCAACCAGTGATGTTGTTCGCTTGATCTGGCAGTCGGTTGGGACAGTCTCGATGCCATCGGCTATTACGCAGATACGGATCGAGCCGGTGTCGCCATACCAGTTACCGCCCGGCAAGCAGGCTCTCTGGGTCCGCCATCTTTTAGTAGCTCCGATAAAACCGTCGACTGCGCCTTCGCCGTTACATATAACAAAGTGGAAATTCACATCATTGCTACTCGAAAGCTTTTCCAGTTTAGCTAAAGCGTCGATACCGCCGGAATCGGTTCTGCTGTAATAGACCTCCACGCCTTGCCATTCGTGAGGGGTTAAAGTCGAAATATGCCGGGCAACCTCGTCAACCGGGTTTAAGTTGGTGTAGCTTGCCAGAGAAAACGGCCCTTCGGAGATTGATTTGCGGTCCAATGCCATCAGTACGAATGCACCGACGGTCATCGCTACTACGAGCGCTACCAAAACTTTCGCGGTTCGTGCCTGTGTTTCCAATGTTACATCTTCCTTGAAAAACCTAAGACTCGACAGATATGGATAACTGCCAACACCCTAAATGATACTATATCTATCGTCATTTTCAAAGCATAAATTGAAAAAATTCAAAATTTTTCGCCAAAACTCTTAAAAAATATGCGATTGCCAGCCAAGCCGGACACCAGAGCAAACTCTATCAAGGCACAAATATATTATCGGACCTTGATCTCTTCCGACAAAAAGACTTGACTAACCGCTTTCGACATGCGATAAGGGGACGATACCGGGCCGGGAAATGGCCCTGGATAGAATGTTTTTATGCAGAAGGGTAATACCAATGTCAGAGATTGACGTAATCAGAGAAATCGCCAGGCAGGCTCTGACGGTGCCGACGCTATCGGGTACGACAGATACCTGGCTATGGGACAAAACACAGAGATTGCTGCGAAACGTAGAGCATATTTGCAGATTGCCCGAGTTAACCGCGTCCAATTTGCCGATCGACCGCTTTGCACTCATTGCGGCAACATATTTTTGCGATTCCGGGTTCGCCAAATACGCGGACACCTCAGACACCTCGGCAAGGGTCGTTTTAGCGGACGTAAGCCCATCCGACTTGCAGGATTTTTCCACACAGCTTGTAACCGATAAACTTTCCGGCTCCATTCAAGGGCCGAAGATCGATAAGATCAATAAGATCATCGTTGAATCCAACAACAGGTTCACTGAGATGACAGAGGCAAAGGTTCTTTCCGATGCCCGTAATCTGGACGATATGGGGGCCGTCGGCATTTTCAATGAGTTCCGAAGATACGTCATCCATGGCAAAGGGGCAACCGACGCACTCGAAAGCTGGAAAAGAAAGATCGATTATCGCTACTGGGACGCAAGACTTAAGGAAAGTTTCCGGTTCGATTCGGTCCGAAAACTCGCAAGCAGACGCTTTTCCGCAGCGGAATACTTCATGAACCAACTCACAGCCGAAAACACTGCACGCGATCTGGAAGAAATAATCTTAGAGTCGCTTAACGACACAAGCCCGGCTACCTGATCATTAAAGAGATACCGATGGAACACAAACATATAAGAGCGATTTTTCCCGGCTCGTTCGATCCTATAACCAAGGGTCATCTGGACGTTATCGGCAGGGGCATTAAGCTTTTCGACGAACTGATCATCGCCGTCGGCCAGAATCCGACAAAAGACGAGCTTTTCACGCCTGCCGAACGAGTAGATATGATCTCCGAACTCGTCACCGATATGCCGCAAGTATCGGTTGAGAGCTACGAATGCCTCACCGTAAAATTTGCCGCACAGAAAAAAGCTAATGTCATGCTCCGGGGCCTTAGAAACCTTACCGACGTTCAATATGAGTTCCAGCTTGCCATGACAAACCGCTCCGTAGCCGGAATTGAGACCATTTTCGTCATGACCAGTGAGGAATACGGATTTGTTAACTCAACAATGGTTCGAGAGGTAGCACTGCTCGGCGGAGACGTCTCAAAGCTGATCCCGGCATCGGTTTTCAAAAAGGTAAGGCAGCGCGTTGCGGAAAGAGGCAAATAGCAGTTAATAAAGCGTAAAATGCAGGGACATCATGTTTGTAATAACCATCGAAACAGGGTTTAAGGCCTGGCATCAGTTAACTCTGGCTGGTGGCGAAAAAGAGGATCTGCACGATCACAACTGGCTCGTCCGTTCGGCAGTTTCGGCTGATGCGCTCGATGAGTCCGGCCTTGCGATAGATTTTCTTGACCTCAAAGCAAAGATCGAAGCGATAACGGCCCCATTCGAAGGGGCAAATCTGGAGAATTTAGCCTGTTTCAAGGAACAAAACGCCTCAGCCGAGCTTGTAGCAAAGTACATATATGACGAACTTGAACCCTTGCTTTCGTCCGGCGTAATGCTCGAATATATAGAAGTTATGGAAGCTGCCGGCTGCTGGGCAAAATATTTACCAAAGCCGGTGGAGTAGACAGCCTTTTTTGTCGATATTGCTAAAATAGCAGACGAAATAATACGAAAGGTCCTATATAATATGCAGTGTCAAGATTGCAACGAACATACAGCAACTATTCACCTCACCGAGATAAACGACGGACAGAGGACAGAGACTCACCTCTGCGAGTTGTGTGCCCAGAAACAGGGTCTCGCGGTCAAGAATCAGATACCTCTCAATGAGTTATTAAGCTCCCTGATCGCTTCCCAGTCATCGTCAGATGCCCCTGCGACCGGCGAAGAGGAGCAGGTCGAAGATATAACATGCCCGCACTGCGGAATGACGCTTTCAAAATTCCGCAAGACCAGTTTGTTGGGTTGCCCGCAGGATTATGATATTTTCGATAAATCGCTGCAACTGCTCATTAGCAAATCGCACGCCGGCAAAACAACGCACTGCGGCAAGGTACCGTCAAGGCAACCGGAAGATACGAAGAAGCAGCTTGAAATGATGGACTTGCGGCATCAGCTTGAAGCTGCTATAAAAGACGAAGACTACGAAGCAGCCGCAAAACTCAGGGATCAGATAGAGCAGCCAGAATGAAATTAAACGAAATCAGCGATCATATCAGCCAATGGTTCGACAGTTCCGGCCCGGGCGCAGACATCGTCATATCTTCAAGGATACGATTGGCACGAAATCTCGCCGGATATGAGTTCAGATCGTCTCTTAGCGAAACCAGCCAGGCCGAGATACTCGAAAAATTGAAGAACGTCGTTCTTTCGCTGGACCTTGGTGAGAAAACCTCCTTTGTAAATATAACCGAAGCCGACCCCCTTGAGCAGAACCTGCTTGTCGAAAGGCACCTCATCAGTCGACAGCACGCACATGACACAGGACCGAGGGGAGTCGTTTTGGCAGCAAATGAATCGTTCACGGCGATGATAAACGAAGAGGATCATCTCAGAATTCAGGTCTTCAAGACCGGATTGCAGTTGAAAGAATGCTGGGAAGCAATTAACAGTATCGACGACAGGATCGAGCAGCAGGTCGAATACGCCTTTAGCCCTAAGTACGGTTATCTTACCGCGTGCCCGACAAATCTCGGAACCGGGATACGCGTTTCGGTCATGCTGCATCTCCCCGCATTGAAAATGACCGGGCAAATCGAAAAATTCTTCAATGCCGCCAGAGATATGGACCTCGTCGTAAGGGGACTCTTTGGCGAAGGAACCGAAGCTGTCGGAGATTTCTTTCAGCTTTCAAACCAAACCACATTAGGGATCTCTGAGGAAAGTATCGTCAATGAGTTCACCGAGTCCATAGTTCCAAAAATAGCCGAATACGAGTCACTTGCAAGGGCCGAATTGCTGGAAAACAATGCAAATGCCATTGACGACAAAATACAAAGAGCCTTGGGCGTCCTGAGAAGTGCCCGCCTGGTCAGTTCGCAGGAAGCCCTTTTCCTGCTTAGCCAGATCAGAATGGGCGTAAATCTCGGAAGGGTCAATGATATATCGATCCGCACCATAAATGAGCTTTTCATGCTCACCCAGCCGGCACATCTACAATTCAACTCCGGCCAGCCGATGAACCCGGACAAACGAGACGCCACACGAGCCGAAATAATACGCTCAAAACTGTCACAAAACTGACTTTTTAGCACAACAACCCTTTATCGCACTCTAAATCTGCCAAAATGGCACACTTACCAAATACAACCCGTAGACGTAAACCCTTTCAAGCAAAGAAGTTGCATTTTTCTCGCCTACTGGCACGGTCTTTGCATAATGTAAGACAGAAGTAAATATTATGTTATTGGATTTAAATGTTTCAAAGGGAGTACGATCATGGGTAAGATAATTGGAATTGATTTAGGTACGACAAACTCGGTTGTTGCTGTAATGGAAGGCTCGGCGCCAAAGGTGCTGGTAAACTCTTCCGGTTCACGCCTGACACCCTCTGTGGTGGGCTTTACCGAAAAAAGCGAAAGGCTAATTGGCCAGATCGCCAAGCATCAGCAGGTAACCAATCCGGAAAACACCGTCTTTTCCATCAAACGTTTTATGGGCAGGCGTCACAGTGAAGTAGCCGCCGAGGAAAAGAGCGTACCATACAAGATCACCGGCAGCGCAAGCGAATTGGTAAAGGTAGATGTCCGCGGCAAAGAATATACGCCTCCGGAAATTTCCGCAATGGTCCTGCAGGATCTGAAAAAGACCGCCGAAGACTATCTCGGCGAAACCGTTGACCAGGCAGTCATCACGGTCCCTGCATATTTTAACGATGCTCAGCGACAGGCAACAAAGGACGCTGGAAAGATCGCCGGCCTTAAGGTCGAGCGGATCATCAATGAACCAACCGCAGCGGCTCTTGCATACGGACTCGAAAAGAAAACAGAAGAAAAGATCGCTGTATTCGACTTCGGCGGTGGTACGTTTGACGTTTCCATCCTCGATATCGGCGAAAACATCGTTGAAGTGCTCAGCACAAATGGTGACACGCACTTAGGCGGCGACGATCTCGACGAGATCTTGATCGATTTCCTGGCCGATGAGTTCAAGAAAACTGAAGGCATCGACCTTCGTCAGGATCCCATGGCCCATCAAAGGCTCAAAGAAGCCGGCGAAAAAGCCAAGTGCGAACTCAGCACACAGCTTGAAGCTACCGTCAACCTGCCGTTCATCACCGCCGATGCATCCGGGCCAAAGCATTTGCAGGTCACAATTACACGCAGCAAGTTTGAATCGCTCGTGGAACCTGTCCTTGAAAGACTCAAAACTCCTTGCAACAAGGCACTAAAAGACGCCAACCTTTCTTTAGGTGAGATCGCTGAAATTCTGCTTGTAGGCGGCTCGACAAGGATACCGAAGGTACAGGAAATTGCCAGAGAAATATTTGGCAAAGATTCCAACAAGGGCATCAACCCTGACGAAGTTGTTGCGCTCGGAGCAGCCATTCAAGGCGCGGTACTCGCCGGAGACGAAGGAGTAAAAGATATTCTCCTGCTCGACGTAACGCCCCTTTCGTTAGGCGTTGAAACAATGGGCGGCGTAATGACACGTCTAACCGAACGCAACACCACGATACCGACCAGCAAGAAGGAGATATTCTCCACCGCAGCCGACAATCAGACCAGCGTTGACATCCACGTCCTTCAGGGCGAAAGAGAATTTGCCCGTGACAATCGAACGCTCGGCAGATTTCAACTGTCGGATCTGCCCCCTTCTGCTCGCGGCATCCCGCAGATCGAGGTCAGTTTCGACATCGACGCAAACGGCATACTCAATGTTTCCGCAAAGGACTTAGGAACCGGCAAGGAACAATCCATAAAGATCGAATCCAGTTCCGGCCTTAGCGAAGAAGAAGTCGAAAAGATGACAAAGGACGCCGAATCGCACGCCGAAGAGGATAAGCAACGCCGCGAGGTCATCGACCTTAAGAACCAAGCCGACCAGCTTGTCTACTCCACCGAGAAAACTCTCAAGGAGCACGGCGAAAAAGTCTCATCCGAAATTCGCGGTAATATCGAAAACGCTATGAACAACCTCAAAGAAGCTGCAAAGGGCGACGATGGAACCGCGATAAAGAACGCTATCGAAAAACTCGCTGAAGTCTCACAGGAACTCGGAAAGATACTCTACGAAGAAGCTGCAAAACAGCAAGCCGCCCAGGCACCTCCTCAGGGCGATGCACCTCAAGATGAGCCGCCCGAACCTGAGGCGAAGAAACGCGACGACGTCATCGATGCCGAATTTGAAGCAAAAGACGACTAACGGTTCTTAATAATAACTCCTTAAATGGTGAAGGCTATGACGGTCAACTTAACTGTCATAGCCTTTTCTTTTGGTTCATCACGGAAAAATGGGGTTGTTACAAAGGTAGCCCCGACGGGTAGAACAATATACTCAGTCTACCATCAGCTCATGGAGTTTCGACAGGCCGTTTCTTTGTATCTGGCGGATCCTTTCGCGGGTCAATCCGAGTACTTTGCCGATTTCTTTTAGTGTCAGCGGAAGTTCGCCGTTTAGCCCGAACCGCAAAGTCAGCACTTCGGCTTCTCTCGGCTCTATTTCACTGAGCAGACTTATGGCTTTTTTAAGCTCTTCGTCACTGACAAGAGCATCTTCCGGAAGGGCGCAGTGTTCATCCGGGATGGTGTCGTTGAGGCCCGAACCTTCTTCGAGAGAGTCTCCCTGGAAGCCGGCATCGACAACTTCGACTATATCCCGTATGGCCTTAGCCTTTTTGACGGTTACACTCATGGCTTCTGCCATTTCTTCAAGTTCCGGATGCCTTGCCTTTTCGGACTCAAGTTCCGCCCAGATATAACGCCACTGGTTGATCAACTCAACCATATAGGTAGGTATATGT
>DRGS01000186.1 GCA_011053245.1 Phycisphaerales bacterium | reverse complement strand
TCCGATGGCGCCCAATCCATAACACCCGATGCGCTGGTCGAGTTGATGGCAAGGATAAAACGAGTTGCCCAGGCAGTTGACCGGAGCGCATGATCCACTGAAAATATCGATCATGACCAGAGTTTTCAAAGCCGGTATTCAAGATTGTCTTATGCGTGTATTCTTAGAAAAACATCTTTACATTTTCCCGAATCTCGAATACAATGTGTTAACGTAGCTGTGGGGGCCGATTTGGTTGCCCGTTAAATGGTGCTGAGTTGATTGGTTTTAACCGAAAATCAAGGTAAACAACGATGACTCGCACGGAAAGAAATTGACCGTAAGTACCTGTAAAAAAGCATGTTAACAAAAAGACAGCGTGAATTTGGATATGGTCTTAACCATAACCCATAGAGGGCCAAAAGAGCCACAAGAGCGAATTAGTCTTTTTACTGTTTAAATTTGAAAAGCACTTATGAATATGGCCAAAAAGAAAATAAAATTAGATGACGTAGACAGACCGAACCTTTACCGGGAAATTTTTCCTTATACGGAGTTCCCGAAAGTAGAGTTTGACAATCAGATCGTACCGTTGAATATACCCGAGAAGATCTGGATAACGGACACGACTTTCAGGGACGGTCAGCAGGCACGGCCCCCGTACACCCCGAAGCAGATACTGAGAATATTTGATTTTCTGCACGAGATTGACGGCGGAACCGGCCTCATCAGGCAATCCGAGTTCTTCCTCTATTCCGATAGGGATCGAGAAGCGGTCGAGCTATGCAAAGCCAGAAATTACGAATTCCCACAGGTCACCGGCTGGATCAGAGCGGTAGCTTCCGACTTTAAACTTGTAAAACAAATGGAACTCGCCGAAACCGGCATACTGACATCGGCAAGTGACTACCATATTTTCCTGAAACTTCGCAAGACGCGGTCACAGGCAATGAACGGATATCTCGACGTTGTCAAGTCCGCACTGGATAATAACATTATTCCGCGATGTCACCTCGAAGACGTTACCCGTGCCGACTTCGAAGGATTCATACTACCTTTCGTAGCCGAGCTTATGAAATTAGCAAAGGCTTACAGTTCAAGGGTAAAGATACGACTCTGCGACACATTGGGTTTCGGAGTATCGTTTCCAGGCGTAGAACTGCCAAGGAGCATACCAAAGCTGATACAAGGCCTCCTTGAAGCAGGCGTACCCGGCGAATGGCTCGAATGGCACGGACATAATGATTTCCATAAGGTGCAGGTTGATGCCGCCACCGCATGGCTTTACGGTTGCTGCGCCGCCAACTGCTCAATATTCGGTGTAGGTGAGCGAACGGGCAATCCGCCGTTAGAGGCAATGGTAGTAGAACACGCCCAGATCAAAGGAACCGACGACCGCGTCAATTACGCCGCCATTACCGAACTTGCAAGGTACGCCGAAAAGGATCTGGGTTTCACACTGCCCGGAGATTACCCGCTCGTCGGAAAGGGATTCAACGTAACGCGAGCCGGTATTCACGCCGACGGACTGCTGAAAAACGAGGAAATATACAATTGCTTCGATACGGAGAAACTGCTCAATCGCCCGGTCGGGGTGGCGATCACCGACAAAACAGGTGCCGCAGGTATCAAGCATTATATCGAAGCAAAACATGATATCGAAATACCCAAGCATGACCCTCGTATTATTACGATCAAGGACAAGATTGACGCAGAGTATGCAAGCGACCGCGTCTCAGCAGTATCCGACGAAGAGATGACCGCATGGATCGCCGAAGCTTTCGGTAAAAATCTGCCGCCCCTTAGATAGGATTAACTGAATTTGGCAAGTGAGAAAATAAAGGCCGTTCTGTTTGACTTGGGTGATACTATTCTCAACTTCGGCAGGATAAAATCCAGCGAGCTTTTTAAAGATGCCGCACGCGGCTCGCACGCCTTTCTTGAAGAATGTCAACAGCCAGTCGCCAGAATGCTCGCATACGGACTTGTAAATCTTTTCGGGCTCAGATTCAACCACCTCATATCAAATATAACCGGCAAAGATTTCGATTCGCTTCTGTTATTGAAGAAGTACGGCGACAAAAGGGGATTTGATCTCCCTGTCGAGCAGTGGCAGGAGATCAACTGGCTGTGGTACCTCCCGCTAAGACAAAAAACAACATTGGAAGCCGATGTCGCTGGTACGCTCGAAAAACTAAAAGCGATGGGACTTAAACTGGGCATCATTTCCAATACCTTCGTAAATGGCCACGCCCTGGACAGACACCTCGAAGAGGAGGGCCTGCTGGGCTTCTTTCCAATGCGCCTGTATTCATATCAATTCGATTTCCGCAAACCGGACAAAAGAATATTCCTCGAAGGAGCAAAACGGATCGAAGTCGATCCACGCAATATCATGTACATAGGCGACAGGATCGACAAAGACGTTAAAGGTGCTGTTCGTGCCGGTATGACACCCGTGCTAAAAAAAGCTTACACCAACGAGGGCAAAAAAGTACCAGAAGGCACACATAAAATCGATACCATCGCCCAGCTTCCCGACCTTATCGAAAAGTTAAACAAACAGCAGCGATCCCCGGACACAAAGCAAGCCGGCACTTATGTACCATGCTTATAAGATCGTAAACAGCACACACACGCGGCGTTGAACCCTTAGAATGCTTCGAATGAGCCGGTCACCAACACTCGTACGGAAACGCCATCAAGCTTTGCCGGAATTCGTGCACGTGCTTGAGGCAGGTCATCTTCAAGATAAACATGGATAACAGGTCGTCCATTTTTAGACAATCCGATACCATGTCCTACAACGCCGGGGATCTCAAAAAGTTTCTTCCCGTGGCGGGCCTTTACCTTACCGGCGATCTCAATAGCGCCTTTTCGGCCTTTCGCACGCGTCGAAAGCGCGAAGTTGATTCCTTTTGTTGTAACCGCTTTAACTACATTTATTCCGGTTATTGTCAGTGTCTCGAAACCCTTAGCCGAAGCCTTTGCAGAATGCACCCCAGCAGGAACACCTGTGACGGTATAGTTACCGGCTGCATCTGTTTTCCCGGACTGGCCGCTGTCAACTCTGATCTTGACACCCTCGATAAAATTATCAATGCTGTCCTTTACTGTTACTGTGCCGGATATTGTGCCGGCCCCGGGTTCGGGTTCAGGATCGGGTTCGGGGGCGGGTGCGGTCCCGCCAACCATAGTTACGCCTAACTGGCTAAGAACAACTTCTATGGGGTTGGCAATGGTGTAGCGTCTACTTCCAGCAAACAGCAACCCTATCGCGCGGGGCAAACCATCGTTGGGATCGACGCCATCAGCTTCTACAATGAGGGAACTCGAATCGCCACCGCTGCTAAACTTGCCCGGCCTGACGAGAAACTGGTTAACGAAGTGGGCAACCTTAGTTGCCGAGCCTCCGCATTCGTCCGAATAGCTAACAACCACGCTGACATCAACATCAGAGATGCTTCCGAACGTAAGCCCGGTCGTTCTTCCGCTTTTTTGCACCTCTTTATTCAAAACGGCGGATACCGTATTTGAGCTTATCTGCCCGATACCAAGAATACTGCCGCTTGTATCCACGCAGTCGACAGAATTATCATCGTTATCTTTACAGGCCCCTAAACGTATCTCTGCAATAGCGGCATCTACAATGTTAATCGAATTAGCATCAAACAGGATTTCCACAAAATCGCTAAGGTCAGCCACCGCTCCAGTCTGGCCGCAATCCTGATCGACCTGTCCAGGCTGGTTGATAGCCTCTCCAAGAATCGCCGCATTTGCGCGGGCCATGACATGATTATTACCAAGGATATACTTGACGCCGGCACCGTCCTGCACCAATGCGCCCAGAGTTCCACTGCAACAATAATCCGGGCCATAATCATTGATATTTCCGCCGCTGGTACCGAGTTTGATGGGACGCTCCTGAAACGCCTTATGGTTCGCACCTCTGGCCGCCCAGACAACATTTTGACTCACTACACCCAACAAAAGACTGATTACTGCAAGATACATTAATTTCTTAGCCATTTTTCCTTTTCTCCTATTTCAAAGTTTCTCGTACGTTATCGGTAAATGTACACAAGTAGAATCATTCTACTCTATTTATGCTGTCATGTCAAGATAATAAAATGCCGTGAAAATTTAAGAATTAAAAAAGATAAGTTATGTATTGCAGTAGGCCAATCCTTGTGATATAATCCATGTTATCAGCAGGGAAGTGTATTTGCTTTTCGCAAAAAATCGGCCCTAACGGCAAAGGACAATGCAATGAAGGAAATTGACAATATCAACGATATACTGGTGTTCGCCATCGACCGTGAAATAAGGGCCAACCGCTTTTATGTTTCCCTTGCCGAACGAATGGCCAATCCGAACATGAAGGAGCTTTTTCTCGCTCTTGCTGCCGATGAAATTGACCATAAAGAAAGACTTGAGTTTGAGTTGATCAAGAGGGGCCAGACAGTTGCCGCAGATGACTTCGATGAAGAATATGACGAAGACGAACTTCCTATGATAGGAACTCCCGGCGGCTTGGTTATGGATTATAAGGCGGCCATCGAGATGGTGATCCAGAAGGAAAAGGTCAGTTTCCGTCTTTATGCGGATTTCGCGTCAAGGGCACAGGATCATGACTCAAAAGAAATGTTGTACGACCTTGCCGAAGAAGAATTGAAACATAAAATGCGTTTTGAACATGAATATCAGCAGTTCACCCAAACCGATTAGTCACTGAAAAGCACAAAAAAACCGCAAACGCTTTTGACGGCGCCTGCGGCTTTTTAATCATGTAATCGTTTCATGTTATTATTTGCCCTTGCAATACGCTTCGCCTTTTCCGTGGCCTTTGTCATCGCCTTTGTGATGTCTATCATCTTTGCCTTTGCCGTGGCCTTTATCATGGCCTTTGCAGTGTTTTTCATCCTTGCACTTGTCGTGACCTTTATCATCGACTTTGCAGTGCCTTGCATCCTTGCATTTGTCGTGACCTTTATGCTTGGCGTGGTGATGAGCTGTTTTAATTTTAAGCTTGTCAAAACCTTCGAACTCCGTTCCATTTGTCAGCTTCCCATAGACGCTGACATCCGCTGACTTCGCACAGCAGTCTATCATCTCCTCTAATTGCTTACGGTCGAATTTGACAAGCAAATACTGACGTCTGGCATCGACCTTACTATGCAAAGGCCTGATCGTGCCATTTAGCAGCAATTCTTCCGTGTCAATATCGGCAGGCGAGTAATCACCTTCAAAGGAGATCGTGCATTGCACATGTTTCCCTTTACCGTCGAGGTTAAGCGTCCGGGGCGTAACCTTAATAATCGCAGTCATCACAGCCTGATATTCATAAGCGCCAACATCTATACCCTCACCTGAAACTCTGGGGTTGCCGCCAATGTCCGTTGAAACGGAAACCGTCAAAGTGGCAATCGCTTCCTCTGCCTCGCCTGTATCGACGCAGGGAGAGTATTTCTGCAACCGCAAATTGGTATCGGATATGAACATGGGGTCGTCGAAAATATTACCCGCCCCAAGGTTCAATACGCAATTGCCCTGTACCACCACTTTCGTTGCATCGCCGCTCAAGTTGCAGTAGAAAACATTCACCGTACTCGCAGGCCCCATATCCGCTATCAAAATATCCGACGCTGCGGGAGCTGAGTTGTTATATATTATACAGTTTGTCATCGTGATAGTACTTGCGGTAAAGCAATATATCCCGCCTCCGGCAGTCGTAGCCGAATTATTCGTAACTGTGCAATTCTTCATGACAACTGTACTTATATTATGTGCGTATATCCCACCGCCTCGAGGAGCGCTGTTACCGGTGATGAGACAATTTTCAAAAACCCCGCCTGAACCGATGGAGTAAATCGCCCCGCCGCTGTTTCCCGCCGTATTGCCCGTGATGTAGCAGTTCTTAAAAACAGGCTGGCTCCCTGCGTGTGCAATGTAAACAGCTCCGCCGGAGATAACCGCCGTATTGCCGCTTATAACACAATTTTCAAACACAGGGCTTGAGTCCTTCTGGCAGGATATCGCACCGCCGACGAAACCGTAACCGCCGGTAATCGTAACGCCCTGCACTTTAGATGTGCCAGTTTCGCCCATACAGAATACGAACACCTGATAGCGGTTGCCGCCATCTATTACAGTGGACGCTACCGTTTCAGGGTCACCGGGGTCGACGGACCGTACCGTGATCGCCTTGCCCATGAAATTGATCCTGGTATTGCCGCTTCCCGAGTAAGTGGTATCAGGTGACAGAACGATCGCATCGCCATCGGCAGAGACACTTATCGCTGCCTGAATAGTGGCGTAGTCGCCAGGTACACGCAGATCGGCTGCAAAACCAAACGAGCATGTCAAAAGAAATACGCAACAAATTGTTATTCTTGTAAGTTTCATGATTTAACCCTCCAACAGGTTTCAGATTATTATTTGACTATCTACATACCTTCGCGGTAAGAAGCAGTATTGTAGTGAAGTATTATTTCAGGCCCGAAACCTGCGGGCACTTCATATACACCGGAACGGTTAAAGAACAGGTCGCTGTTGCCGGACAATACCATGGGAGTATCGGAGTAATTCAGAACCGAACCACCAATTGTACCGCCTGCATTACCGAAAAAAGTAATGCCATTCGCGGCGATAGCGCCATTGAGCGTACTGAAATTCCCACCAAAGCCAACGCTGAATCCAGGTGCCATCAGGAAAGTACCAGTCTCGTCCCTTAAAGTACCAAAATCTTCATCAAGATCAGAGACAGATGTGCTCGAAATGCTCCCCTGGAAGATCAACTGGTTTGTACCAGAGTTATCTTCGATGTCACCGTCACCGACGACGAGTCCTCTTATATCGGCGTTGCCGGTAAAGGTAACGATGTTGGGCGTCTCGATGTAGATGATGCCCTCTATTATAGTATTGCCAGAGAACGTGGGATTGGTCCCGCCGGGTATTCGAATGTTGCGGTATGTGTTGTCAAGACTCGTATCTTCTACCGCAGGATCAAATGTAGTCTCTACATATTGCTCGAAGTAACCGGGGTTGGGAACGGGAAATTCCACGTCATCAACACCGATGTCTACATGGTTCTCTATCGCATCGTTACCGGTTTCACCTCCGATGCCAGCCTGTCCGCCTTGCAGATATACGGTAGCATCAGGGTTGGTGATCTGAACATCACCGGCGATCTGAGAGTTACCTATAATACTCAAAGCCTCAGTGGAATTTGCGCTTTCGATATACACATCCGCTTCCACCGCGACGTTGGTTCCGTTAAGCTCAATATTACCTTGCAGCTCCAGAGGGCCTTTTGTCGCGACACCAAAGTCAAAAACCGTGTGAGTTCGCGTTCCAAAATTGCATTTCACATTGAGATTTCTTTCTACCTCGCCGGCTTCACCTTCTATATTAATATTCAGAATGTCAAGGTTGGCGTCTTTCTCGATCTCTACAGTAAAGGACTGATCCGTATCGATACTGAAATCACTGATCGCCAGTTTGGTAGGATCCCCGAATTCGTCAAGCGTCATCGTGGTAGCAAGACCTACCGCGTTAAGATCCGTTTCGATAGCGGTTACCAGAGTCGAGAACCTGTCGCCAGGTGCCGTTGTTCCGGGCATCGCAACGCGGCCAAGCCAGTAACGAATGTACTCAAGACCCGAGTGAGCATTCTCGAACGCCCGGTTACTTGTGCGATGGTTTACCGATGAGCGGGCATTATTCAACGTCATTGTAACCATACCGACCGATAGCGCTGAAAATATAATTACAAACACCATCGCTATGATCAGCGCCGTACCACGACGATTATTAAATTTTTCTCTTTTAGTCTTCATAGTATGACCCTCCTGCCTCAAACATTTTTCTCCAACTAAAGTATAACGTAAAAACACGAGAAGGGGTGAAAAAAGCAAAAAAACTAACGGCGAAAGACCGATAAGAAAATGGCTGTCAATGCGATAACAGCAATTCGTAAAAAAATATTACACTCGTTACTGCTTTTTTTCGGCGTGATAAGAGCTTCTTGTAAACGGAGATGACATAACCCAGCTAAAACCGATGCCCCTCGCTGTTTCACCCCAAAAGGCGAATTTATCGGGCGTAATATATTCGACCACTTCCAGCGAATCTTTCGTCGGACGCAGATATTGACCGATTGCAACACGATCGCAGCCGGCGTCGCGGAGGTCATTGAGAACTTCAATGATCTGCTCGTCCGTTTCACCAAGCCCTAACATGATAGAGGACTTCGTCGCCATCTGCGGAAACCTTGCTTTCGCCTTTTTGAGCAGGTCAAGTGAAAGCTGGTAATTACCGCCCGGACGAGCCTTTGAATAAAGAGCCGGTACCGTTTCAACGTTATGCCCGAAAACAAATGGAACTGCCTCTTCAAGTATCTCAAGAGCCTCCTCCTGACAATCGCGAAAATCAGGAACAAGCAACTCAAACTCTGTCTCCGGATTCTCCGCCCGGCATCTGACTATAACATCGCGAAATTGTGATGCCCCACCGTCATCCAGATCGTCGCGGTCCACACTCGTAATGACCAGATATTTTATTTTCAACCGTTTCGCTAATTCCGCAACACGCCCAGATTCGGTAGCGTCAGGAGGTAGCGGTTTGCCGTGGGCCACAGAGCAGAACTTGCAGTTGCGCGTGCAGATGTTGCCTAAGATAAGAACAGTCGCCGTACCCGCATCCCAGCACTCGCCCCTGTTCGGACAGTTGGCGTTCGTGCAAATCGTCTCGATACCAAGATCGCTCACCATCGCCGAAGTATTGGCGTATGAGTCACTCGCTGGCATCGGCCTCTTCAGCCACACCGGAAGCCTGCCCCGTTTTTTATTATCTTTATCACCGCTGTTCATATTCGGTTAGTTCCTTAGCGGACCATTTTTCCGCACACAGTTTCGCTATTTTTTCTTTGGCATCGTTTATATCTATGTCTCTGCCGCTTGCCTTTACCGCCGATAATATCTTAATATCCTTCAAACCACACGGGACTATCAGATCGAAAATGGCCGTGTCATTGCAAATATTTATTGCCATCCCGTGAAACGTCACATGTCTTTTCACCTTAACGCCGATCGATGCGATCTTGCGCCGGTCATCGAGCCACAGCCCCGGCAAGCCCCTGACCCGACCGGCTTCGATGCCATAGGATCCAAGCAGATCGATACCGATGGATTCAAGACAGCGAACGTATTCGCTGATTCCAACATTGATCGTTCGAAGGTCGATGATCGGATACAGAACAAGCTGGCCCGGATTATGGGCTGTGGTTCCGCCGCCGCGCCGGACGCGGGCAATATCGATAGCTCGTTCTTTTATTTCATCTTCATCGACCAGAAGCTTGTTTTCTGATTTTCTGGCACCTAACGTAATTACCGGAGAATGCTCCATGATGAGTACGGTATTGGGTATCGCAGCTTTGATGCGTTGATCGACCAGGCTTTGCTGCATCTGAAGAGCGTGGGCATAGGCGATCGGGCCAAAGCTGACAATACGCAGCGGATAAGCGTGATCTTTGATTTCTGACATATTGGCATTGTATCAGAAAAGGGGGGCAAAATGAAAGGTACGAAATAAGTGTCAAAAATTGGGTTTGTTTGGGTTTGTTCCCTTTCGTCAAGACTTCGGAGAATCTTCGATTTTGGGTTTTTTGGGGTGTTTGAAATTGGCTTTAAATTGGCTTTGTTTGGCTTTGTTTGGCTTTGTTTGGCTTTGTTCCGTTTTTGGTTTTTGGTTGTAAATCGTTGTAAACCTCCATACCGCAAGGGTTTGCGGTGAATTTTTGGTTGCTTAAATTGGCTTTGTTCCTCAAAAAAAGGTTTCGCGAAAACGCATCTTTTCCTGGAAAAAGTGAGGGTTTTGTGTCAAATTTAAAAGATTGGCTTTTTGTCATTTTTTCACGTTTTTAACTACTTGAACCACTAATTAACACGAATGTATACGAATTTTTTATACTATACATAACTACAATCTATCCTGATTGTTATGTGTGCATTATACAAAGATGGTTGTTGTTTGTCAAGTGAATTCTGAGAAATACAAAGGAAAAGGAAATATTACAGTCACTCGACGCCTAATAGCCAATTACCGGCGAAGATGGCGAAGTCTTGCAGGTCGAACCAGCCATCGTCGTTTAAGTCCGGGCCATCGGCGGTTAGCCAGTTGTCAGCGAAGAATGCCAGGTCCTCTGT
>DRGS01000185.1 GCA_011053245.1 Phycisphaerales bacterium | reverse complement strand
CCTATAACGTCCTTGCCGACAACGCGTGCCATGGACTGAAGCTCGGCAAGGTGAACATGGCCGGCGCCGCTGATGACTTCATGGAAATATGTCATCATTTTTGATTCATGGCCGCGAAGCTGCAAAACTTGCCTTTTCGAATAGGCGAGTTTCCATGCCTGCCTGTAATGGGCCATCGCATCGGCATTGGCTTTTACATTACCGTCAGGAGCCAGGCTATCGTAAAACAACTCCAACTCGGCATTGGCCTCTTGAAGTTCGGCGTTGTCACCGAAGAACGGGTGTCTATCCTTTTTGAGTACATCAAGGATCTCTATGACCTTGTCATACTGATTGACCCTATATTTGTATTCGGTGAAATTCTTTGCAAACCACGGAAGTAACATGTAAGCGTACCGGAACAGTTCCTCGGTGAATTTCGTTAGAGATGTCAACTGATTAGCCATTTAGCTCAAATCCTTTTGCAGGGCTTGCTCCATTTTCTACTCGTTATACCTTGCACTTATGGCGTGGTGGGCGGTTTCTGTGAGCCTGTCCCACGTCGCAAGCGCACGGTCCACCAAACCTAAATTCTCAAGAACGATCTGCACATTGACGATGGCCTCTGGCTGTGTGAAGTTTTCCTTCATCTTATTATCAAGATTGCATAATGCCTTTGCGAATTTCTGCTTGTCGCTGTAAAGCAATGCCGTCTGGTAATGCAGCAGCAAAGTGTTGTTGTCCAGCGGTTGCGCGGCCTCGGTGAGAATTTTTATGGCTTCGTCTTTCTTCTCCGTCTCGTAGAGGCAAAGGGCCAGCTTGCTGCGACCCCTGTGATGCGTGGGGTTCGCCTTCAGGGCATTTTCAAAGGACGCTATCGCCTCCGGCATATTCTTTGCGACCATCATCAGGATGCCGTATTTGTAATGCACGTCGGCACTGCTCGGTGATTCCTGTATGCGTTTTTGATGGGCCCTGATAACGTCTGCGATCATTTCAGCCGAGTTTTCGGGTATGTCTTTACCCTGCGTCTTATCGGAAATCGTCGCCTGAAGGTGCAGTGTCGCCGTCTCGGAAAACAGCAGCGTACTATTCTGCTGGATCGCCGAAGCCAATGACAATGTCCCGTAAGCCTCTTCCTGGCTACCGCCCAATGCCTGTGCGATCGCCAGCCCCATATACGCGTCGACGATCTCATCGTTTATCTCAACGGCCCTGTTGAACTGCTCAGCGGCAAGTGCCCGCCGCTGCATACGCAGATAATGGGTTCCGAGCTTGATCGTAGCTTCAAGATAATTCGGTTGGGTTCGCAGAGCCTTTTCGTAGTGAACAATCGCCTCCGACGCCCTGCCGGCACGACTGAGTATGTCGGCAAGTTTTACGATAAGATCCGGCATTTCGCCGACCTGCTTGATGAGCATTTGAATATTTTCCAGAGCCTTATCAAACTGTCCCGCTTCGACAAGCTCGGCTATGTCATCATCCTGGCTGTCGTCGTGGAAATTATCGGGATGCGAGACTATCGCCATATTGAAAGTATCGATCGCCTTTTCAAACTGCCGATCCTCAGCATAAAGGTATCCCAATGCGATCAGCGAAGATATATCCTCCGGGTGCTCGGTTGTGAGCAACTCGTATTCGTTCATTGTTTTTTCGAGCCTGCCATTCTTAAAATATATCGCGCCCATTCTCTGACGCGGCAATTGAAGGTGGCTCTTGAATTTCAGACAGTCCTGATAAAACTCTATTGCTTCGGCTTCTTTGCCGTTCTTTTCGTAACAAAAACCCAGAGCGTATAGCGCCATAGTATTGCTCGGCTGCTGCATATACACCGTTTGCAACTGCTCGATAGCCTCGTCCGTATCGCTCCGATGCAGACATATAGCCGCAGCAGCCATGCGCCCGCGTGTACAGTCCGGATTTTCAAAGAGATAGAATTTCAGCTTCTCTTCGGCATTGTCGAGGTCCATATTGCCAAGCAGTTCGATAATCTCATCGAGTTCGTCAATTACCGGATATTCCTCGTCCGCTTCTTTAGCCTTCATGGCATTAAGCCAGTGCCATACCAGGTCAGCGGTATTGACCGTTATCGCCCTTCCAAATACTTCCAATAACTTACTCATATGTTTTTCCTGCCATTAAACAAAATTATGACCGACAGTCCGATAGTTGTGGCACAAGATGTATCGACAATACCCCCCCCCTGCTTAATCCGTTTTTGCCTCTTAGAAGCTCAAAATCGCATTTTTCAACGGGGAATCTGGCAGTTGTGATGGATGTAGGGTTTGGCAGGATTTTATCGCGGCTATACGAAATGCGTTCTATGAAATACCTGTATTGCGGAGATATTTACCAAGAATTGTGAAATTTGTAAAAATTAGCGGGAATTATGCGAGCTTACCTGTGATTCGATCTCGTTTAGATAGGCCAGCGTTCGTTCGAGCTGGTCGGTGAGATGTTTTAGCTTGAGCATCGTTCGTACGCGGGTAACCAGCTCCCACTTGTTTACCGGTTTACTGAGAAAATCATCCGTGCCCGAATCGATCGCCCTTTCGATGTCCCCGAGTTCATTCAGGGCAGTAACCATTATAATAGGTATATGCGATGTGCCAGGGTCGTTTTTGAGCCTCCTGCACACTTCAAAACCGCTCATTTTCGGCATCATCACGTCCAGAAGTACCAGGTCGATACCCCCCTGCTTGATGATATCAAGGGCTCCTTCGCCCGACATAGCGGTAACTATCCGGCAATCGATATCCTCTAAGTACGCAACGAGCAACTCTAAATTCTGCTCATTGTCATCTACTACCAGCACTTTTGCCGGCTGCTTTGCATTTTCTTCTACCATCAGGGCACTCCTTGCAGGTATTTTATATCTCTTACCAGCCGATGTCAGTACGACTTTAAGTCAAATCGGCTTTCTGGGCTTCAATGAAACACCGTATTTCCGGCTTTATATAAATTTCTTCGATATTGATCATCTTTGCAACCGCTCGCCCGCAGTTGTCTGCCGTATCCGACGTAGAACTGTCGCTATCCACAAAGAAGATTTTTTTGTTCTGCAATTGGCAAAGACCTCCCCCCCCGCCGCCAAGTGCCTCTGTTCTAATGATGGCGTCGGTTTGGGCCAACAGAGCCAAAAGCTCATCTAATATTTCCTGAGTATCCATAGTTCAAGAAAAAAAGGCAAATATGTCGATATAAACCAAACAAGGTGCATAGTAATGTACACGCCGGAAGAAAACAAGCTTTTTTCAGGATACTTGTTTTCAGCAGAATAGTTATGATGAGGGCAAATTTTGGCAGGAATACTCGAAAAACGCAACTCGCTTCACAGACGTCTGGCACAGGTTGAGAACTTTAACAGCCAGTTAAAAACCGAGATGGTACAGATCCAGCCATTGGCGAATATCGGCTTGGTCTCGGCGATGATCGCACATGAGATGAATAATATCCTCACTCCAATTGGCCTCTATGCCGAACTTGCGATTGACCATCTGGAAGATGCCGAACTGGTGTGTAAGGCCCTGAAAAAGGCTCAAAACAATTCCAAACGGGCTGCGAAGATACTTGAGAGCATGCTTTCGATGGCCGCCGGAAAACCGCAACTCAAGACATCGCATAATCTTTGCGCCCTTGTCGATGAGATATTCGACTGTATGGGACGGGATTTTTCCAGAGATTCGATCACAGTTAAAATCGATATACCGAAGGATATGCTCATTACCGCCGAGGTGGTCTGTCTCCAGCAGGTTTTGATGAACCTGATACTAAATGCTCACCAGGCGATGAGCGGGTCGGCGAATCGCTCCAAAGGCGGAAATCTGACCATTACCGCTGAAGAAACCGGCGAAAACGTGGTCATTGCGGTCACTGATACCGGTTGCGGGATCGAGGCGGAGAATATCGAAAAAGTTTTTGAGCCATTTTACACTACCAAAACCGTCGATACCCACACAGGAAAACAGGGGGCAGGACTCGGACTGGCATTTTGTAAACGAATGATCGATTCCCACAACGGAACTATCTCGGTGAGATCGACACCAAATATCGAAACAACCTTTACTATATCTATCCCTCTTCAGTAAGGTTATCTGCAAGGAAACATCGAAGTGGCCGCCCTACTCGAAAACATCTGGCAGATCATTACAATGGCAATTTTGCTGTTGTGTTCGGGGTTTCTGTCCGGGTCAGAGACGGCTTTTTTCAATATATCGAACCGGCAACTGCTGTCATTTAAAGGTAACCCGGGCAAAATGCACCAGATAGCGGCCCGTCTTTTGAGCGATCCCAAAAAACTGCTTACGAGCCTGCTATTTGGCAATATGGCGGTTAATGTTATGTACTTTTCTCTGGCAAGTGTCTTTTCCGTAAAGTTAGGGAGCCGATACGGTCCGGCTGCCGCAACCGCTGTGGGGCTTGGGATGTTTATGGTACTGCTGGTCTTCGGCGAAATTTTGCCTAAATCGCTGGCGTATTCCAAGTCCGGAAAATTCTGCCTTACCGCCGGGCCTTTATGTTTTTTGTGCATGAGGCTGCTTTCGCCGGTAGTCAGGATCTTTGACTTGCTCATTGTGGCTCCTGCCATCAGGCTGTTTGCGCCGGTTTCCTCTGCGGGCAGAGTTGCCGGATCTGTGACCGCGGATCAGTTCAAGCTGCTCATCGATTCATCCAGGCAGACCGGACAGATAAGCCTCAGCCAGAACCAAATACTCTCGGAGGTAGTCGAGCTTAGTTTTCTGAAGGTTCGCCACGTCATGAAGCCCCGGGTTGACATGGTTGCATGCCAGATCAGCGACCCACTGGAAAAAATACAAAGCATCATGCTCGAAAATGGATTTACCACCCTGCCCGTCTTCACCGAAGACATTGACGACATCGTCGGACTGATCGAACACCGCGATATTCTGTTGAATCCTTCTGCCGGCATCGAAAAACTTATCAGGGCAGCAAACTTCGTCCCCGAACAGAAGACCGTTGAGAGCCTCCTCGAATTTTTCCGTACCAGCCAAATCGATTACGCCATCGTTGTCGACGAATATGGCGGGATCGCGGGCGAAATTTCGCTTGAGGACATAGTCGAAGAATTAATCGGCCCGATAGCCCCTGCCGCCGAAGTCGAACCCGTCACACAGATCGGCCCGCTTCAATATCGCCTTCAGGGCTCAATGGCCATACACGACTGGGCGGAATTATTCGGTATCGACCCAGGACATAGCCCATACACAACAGTTGGCGGCTTGATGACCGCGCTTGTCGGAAAGATACCAAAGCAAGGCGATGTCGCCCGTCTAAAGAATGTCAAACTCACCGTTGAAAAGGTAAAACGACACAGGATAGAGACCATGACCCTTTCATTCGAGGCACTGGACCAATGACTTTGATCGTTCAAATAACTGTTTGCGTGGTAATGGTTGCCCTCGGCGGTTTTTTCTCCGGTTCGGAAACCGGTGTCTATCGCTTGAGCCGCTTTGCAATGCGATTGGGTGTCCAGCAGAAACGCCGTTTCTATTTTCTACTCGACAGCATCATGGCCGACAGCGGCGGGCTGGTTTTTTCCATACTCATCGCCAACAACCTCGTAAACTATCTGGCCACCAGTATAGTAACGGTTATTTTATTAACTACTTCGGCCGGTTCACATGCAGCGGTATTTGCTACAATGATAATGACCCCCCTGCTTTTCATATTCTCGGAGGTAATACCCAAAAACATCTACTACCATCAGTCGGATACCCTGATGCCGCGATTTGCGCCACTGTTATGGTTTTTTCACAAACTATTCACCGTCATCGGCGCAGTTGCTCTGCTCAAGGCTCTTTCGAGGTTAACCGGCAAACTCGCAGGCTCGCAGTTCGATACATCCGGCGCACTAACAGCATCGAGTCGCAGCCACATAAAGCAGATAATACACGAAACGCGCGAAGAGGGTATTTTGAGCAGTGTGCAAAATGACATTATGAACAGGCTTATCAATATCCCCCGCATCAACCTCAATTCCGTAAAGACTCCCCTGCCGCAAACCCGGATGCTTGACATTAACTCCAACAGAGAAATGTTAATAGCTGAATTGAAAGAATGCCCGCACACTCGATTTCCGGTCTATCAGCAATCGCGCGATAGCATTATAGGTTTCATAAATATCTACGAAGTACTCGCTGGCAATGCCGAATTCGACGATCTCACAGCTTTTATCAAACCGATAGAGTCTTTCGATTCGACGATATCGGTCATTGAGGCTATCGACCGTGTGCAGCGGCACAGCCACAAGATCATACTTGTTTGCCGTACCGCAGGCCGCAAAAAAACTCCCGTCGGGATCGCAACCATGAAAGATCTTGTAGAGGAATTGACAGGCGAATTGGCGCAATGGTAGATACACGCAACACTGGAAATTCAATCCAGATCAGGACTGTTGACTCGTAAAACTTGTTTTTACTGCTTAAAACCACTTTTATATAAGAACAGGGCACATTATCCCTGATATTTTTAGACCTTAGGCGCAGAACTCCTCTGAGAACGCCTGTTTCTGGACCGTCTGCGCAGCATCCCTAAACCGAGTCCCATTAGCGCAATGGTAGCAGGTTCCGGAATATTTACAAAGGATTCGCTGCTATCACCAAACCCGGCATCAATGGACTGAACATGCAATCCTATCTGGAGTTCCCTTGAATGTATAGCGTCAAGGACATTTTCTATTTGCATTCCCGGCAAAAGGTCGAAATTGATCTGAACCCACTCACCAAAACTGTCATTGACACCCCAAGTGGGTGCGGGGTTATCGGCATCGACACTGGCGTAGAATGATGTCTCCATGAAGTCAACCGGCGCGCCGGGTAACTGTTCGGGTTTCGCGGGTGCCTCAAAGTCTACGTCTGGATGGCCCATAGTGGGATCCAAGCCTAAAGGATCAGCGGTATCCGCGTCAATAATAGCAGAGATGCCAAACAACGTGCCGTCGGCAAAGTAAATGGCGGTAATAACGCTGTCGACAGGACCTTCGTTGCGGAAGCGGAATTTGACGGTGTTGTCGCCGTTGAAGACATCTACAAAGAGTTGGGGTGCGGTCAATTCAGCGTTGCCGGGGTCACCGGGGTTAAGACCGGGTTGATTATCCGTAACGCCGTAAAAACCAAAAGTGGTAATCGTACCGGCGTGTGCGGCAGGCGCAAAAATAGCACATAGTAAGCTTATGCCCATGGCAAAAACAACTATCTGCGCCCTTTTTATCACCACTCACATCCTCGAATCCCCCCAGATTCATCATCCTCAGATTGCACATACGAAACTCCTGCAATCTATCACCGTACAAAATACTACAATTACACGATTAATGCAAGAAAAAAATCTGAGTTTTTCCATTTTTTCTTCGATTAAGCTCCCAAAAAGCCGATTGCGGCGACGTAACGTCCTATAATTAAGGGAGTTAGCACAAACACGAGAAATGACAAATTTTTATCGATTTCTGCAAAAGTTTTTCTTCTTTTTTTGTTTCAAAAAAGGGCTTTCAAAAAGTTTCGATTTTCCCCTTAATGGAAAACCTCGGCCATAGCCGCTATTCACGTTTGAAATACAGCAGAAAATTGTGGAAAGTGGCCATACTGCGGAGGTATTGCGTCCATAACTTTTGAAAGCAAACGCCCCCTCTGGATTTAGTTCACTGCCGATGCCGATACGCAAGGCCTGAACCCGCAATAGATACGCCGAATGTAGGGACTGTAGTAGCCGCGATATGCCGTCCTACAGAGCACGTCGTCGCTGTACCAGCCGCCCCCACGCAGAATACGCATGGTTCCCGTAGGCGGCCCCGTAGGATCGTTTACAGGACTGACACCATAATAAGTATCGCTATACCAGTCGCTGCACCATTCCCACACATTGCCCGCCATGTCCGACAATCCATAGCCTCCATGTTCCCCATAATAACCGATAACAGCGGTATAAGGGTACGATGTCAAGCCGAGAGGATTAGCGAAATCCCCATCATAATAGTTCGCCAACGTTTGATCTATACTGTCACTTCCCCATGGATACACATAATAATACGCCCCGCCGCGTGCGGCATATTCCCACTCTGCTTCGGTTGGAAGCCGATACCCATAATGATCACAGTATGCTGTGGCACCATACCAGCTTACCAGCAGAACGGGATGCTCTGCCATACTGTTACTATCCCTGATGATACTGCTGAATATCCCGCCAGAATAGTCGATCTGGCTGTACTGTCCATAATCCGGGCTACTGTTTGGAGCAGATGTCGTGGAAAAATAAGGGTCACTGTTACTGCCGTCACTTACGGCATAGACAACGCCGCTGACTACTTTTATGTCGCCCCCGGACATAGACGAATTAAGATATCCCGCATACTGCCCGTTAGTGACCTCATGCTTGCCCATATAGAATGAACTGAGCGTTACGGTATGGATGAGTTCGTCTGTGTCTCCGATCCCGGAATGGTCGCCCATCTCGAATGTCCCGCCGGGAATGTAAGCAAAATGTGATATATCGGATGACCACAACCAATTAGTCGACAGGATGGATAAGTCAAACCCGTTAATAACGCCGTCATTGGCATCGGGTATATCGCATGCCGGATTCCAGTTGGCGGTTGGGCTATCGTTACTTTGCCAGGCGGCGGCGAGTAGGGAAAAATCGGTGAAATCTACCCGACGGTCATTATTAATGTCCGCTACATTACTAAACGGATCTGCTTGCAGCGTGCTGCACAATAAAAAGGTTAAACAAAGGGCTGCAAGGATCGATTTTCTCATCATATCCTCACCTCCTACTCGTTCACCTCCATGGGAACACAAAACTTACCGTTTCAGTATACTTTTTGCAATGGTAAATGTCAAGAAAAATCTGAGTTTTTTCGTTTTTATGTTTTAAGGAGGGGCAACTAAGCTTGTTATGGCGACATAAAGTCCTATAATTAAGGAGGTTAGCACAAACATGAGAAATGTAAATTTTTTTCTATTTTTGTGATATTCCGTATTCTTTCAGCTTGCGGTAGAGCGTTCTTTCGCCGATCCCGAGGATCTTCGCCGTTTCTGAGCGGTTGCCGTCGGTCAATTCGAGAGTACTTATGATGTGCTGTTTCTCGACTTCATTCAGCGAGGTACCGGCCAGATTACCCGCTGCCGCCGCTACTACACCCTCTGAGAATACAACATCCCCGTTTAGCTGTTTTACCCGGTGTATCTCCGGCGGAATATCGCACAGATCAAGCGTATCGCGGTCGCACATCACCACCATCGTCCGCACCACATGCCGAAGCTGGCGAATATTTCCGGGCCAGTTGTAACCTACAAGCACGCGCATGGCAGGTTCGGTTATGAGGTGAATGTCGCGGCCAACCTCGGCACAAGCCTCCGTCAGAAAGTGCCCGAACAGCTCCGGTATGTCCTTGGGACGGCTGGTAAGCGGCGGCAGGGTCAAACTGACGCCCTTTATACGGTAATAGAGATCCTGTCGGAATTTCTTCTCTTCGGTAAGTTTTGTCAGGTCGTGATTGGTAGCGCTGATGACGCGGACATCAACGACGATGGACTTATTGGACCCTACCGGAACTACGATGCCATCTTCGAGTACCCGCAGCAGTTTTGCCTGCATAGCAAGGGGCATATCGCCGATCTCATCAAGAAAGAGCGTGCCTTTGTCGGCAATCTCAAAAAGCCCTTTCCTGTCGACTGCGGCACCGGTAAAGGCTCCCTTTGCGTGACCAAACAGTTCGCTTTCAAGCAGCGTTTCGCTAAGGCCGGCGCAATTGACGGGTCGAAACGCCTTGCTTTTTCTATCTGAATTATTGTGGATCGCTCTTGCCAGCAGCTCCTTACCTGTCCCGGATGGCCCTTCTATAAGAACGCTTATATTAGTAGGAGCTACCCGCTGGGCAATATGCAGGACGCGTTGTATTGCACCACTGCGGCCTATAACACCATCAAAGATGAAATCTCCGGCTTTGGGCGGTGTGTATTGCTTCGGTGCATCGGGCAGAGCCTGGTCAACCATCGACCGGAGCTGGTCGATATCGATCGGTTTGGCCAGATAATCGAACGCACCGCACTTTATTGCTTCTTTGCAGGTATCGATCGTAGCGTAAGCCGTTATGAGGATAACCTGGGTGTGGGGGTTCTTGGTCTTTGCCTTATGCAGTATATCTATGCCGTTGATGTCGGACTTGAGGTTCAGATCGGTGATCACAAGGTCGATGTCGCGGGTTTCAATGATCTCGGCGGCATCTGCTGCGCTATACGACGCAATGGCCTTGGCGCACCGCTTCTCGAAAGCTTCGACGAGTACGTCGGCATGATTCTTTTCATCGTCAACAATAAGTATTACAGCGTTTTTGTTCATTTTAAGCATCTGCCTCAGGCAAAGTTATCGTAAACGAAGTGCCCTTTCCCGGCTGTGAATTTACGGTTATGGTCCCTTTATGGGCCAAAATAATTTTTCTCGCCGTCGACAGGCCCAATCCCGAGCCTTCCGCCTTTGATGTATAATATGCCTCGAAGATATTGTCAAGCTTTTCCGGGGCAATGCCTCTTCCCGTATCCGACACCTCGATCCTGACAAACCCCTTTTCCGCCGATGTCCGGATGATAAGTTCGCCATCGCCCTCCATAGCTTGCTGAGCGTTGATGAAGAGGTTCAGCAGCACCTGTTTTATCATATCAGCGTCAATATCGCAAATTATCGGCTTATCGGCAAGTCCTTGGCGGATAGTTATAGACTTGTCCCGAGCCTGCGGAGAGTAGAAATCTATCAGTTCTCCAAGCAGATCGTTGAGATTTACAGGTTGTGTATTCGGTTCGATGCGGTGGATATATTTGAGAAAATCGTCAAGAATCAGGCTTAGGCGGTCGGTTTCGCTACGAACGATCTCGATCTTTTTTTGCCATCGGGCGTTTTTCTGGTCCGAGGGGTCGATATCTTCGGAAATCAGTTTGAGATTGACCTTGACCGTTGACAGAGGATTCTTGATCTCGTGAGCCAATCCGCCGGTAAGTTTACCAAGCTCTTCAAGCTGCTTTTGTGTCTCGGTATCGGCATCACTGCTGCCGCCGGGCCTGTTTCGAAAAACAGCAAAAGCCAAACCCGCCAGAGCAATACCTGCGACCAGACCATAAATAAAATTAACCAATGCTTAAACTCCCGCCAGCAATTAACCACAGCAATATGTAACATGATAATTGTTCCACCTTAACCTGTCAAGTAATGCTTGAAACACACTTTGCCGGTCTAATCGCAGGCTAAGGCGACCATAAGGATTTTTGAAGACCAAAATAAGAAAATTACCGGTTGTACGAAATAGTCTACACCGTTAGAAGTATTCCGTTAACAAGAATATTTTTTGGATAGATTGGATGACTTAAATGAAAACGAATCTAATGGTCATGTCAGCAGCGGTTATGTTTGTGTTCACAGTACCGGTCTTAGCCGTACCAACGTTTCAAGTTTACAGCGGAGGGGCGATAGCCGGTGATTTCGGGCCCGATCAGGATACATGGCTTGCTACTTCCAACCCGGCGGATATCATCGTTGCCGGTACATTTTCGTCAAATACGCTCAGCCTTACAGAGGTTACACTGCTTTTGTCCGTACCCGACAGTACAACAGGTACCATTTCGGTCACGGGCCTAAATGGTGCGTCCAACCCATCTTTTCTGGGCATGTTTACCACTATTGCGGGCTTTGAACCTGCCGGAGCCAACTTTAACAATCACTATCCAATGCAGGATAACGTCTCGGACTTTCACCTTTATGACATAGGCGAATTCTTTCCGATCCAACCTGTCGCTGATTACAATGCCGAAACCGGAATAATACTTCCCCCAAATCCCAATTTGTCGGGCCAACTGAAAGAGTACCAGATTGAATTTGATGGCTTTGAACAGGTCCATGTTGATGTGTTTGGTTTAGTGACAAGCCAAAACGGTCCGAATATAAGAACTGCGTAGAAAATGAATCCCGGCTCACATGATACCACCATAGTCCCCGCTCCGGGGGCCGTAATTCTCGCAAGCATAGGTCTCTGCTGCCTACGCAAATGCCGCAGATCGCAATGTCACTGACTGGCTATCGGTTCCACTTTGAGTCGTTGTCAACCACTCTGGCTGGTCTGCGGCGTGCATTGCGTCTTGCGTCCTGTCTTGCGCTTCGCCTTTCACTCTGGGCCTTGACCTTTTCCGGGCTTGGTTTTTTCTTAGGCGGCGGGATCGACATGATCTTGACATTTTTACCCTGCAAGCCCTTGCCCGCGTCAAACTCTTCATACATCACAGTCTGCCCGTCGCGAAGGCATTTAAAACCCTCTTTTTCGATATTCGTGAAGTGGATGAATACATCCTCCCCCTGCTCGTTCGTCACGAACCCGAACCCCTTTTTGGGATCAAACCACTTTACTTTTCCCTTAACCATAAAATCCTCCCTTTCATAGCAATGCGACTCTCCATTTTCGGCTGATAACTCCAATTACGTCACAGCCGCTAACCGCGCATATACAAGTGCCATTATATTACTAAATTATGCTATGGTAACGAAAAAACAGGCTCCGCCTGCTATCTATATAATTATACTACATAAGATACTACTTGGCAACTGCCTCATCCGGACTTTTATCAGATTCTCCAAGTTCGGCAAGAGCGGCCTTGCGGGAAAGCTTAAATCTTCCCTGATCATCGATCAGCAGCAGCTTAACCGGGATAATATCGCCATTTTTGCAGACGTCTTCGACGCCCTTTACATACCCGTCGCTAAGTTCGCTGATATGACAAAGCCCTTCAACACCCGGAGCGATCTCAACAAACACACCGAAATCCTTAACCGAAACAACCTTCGCCTGCTTATATACATGCCCGACCTTTGGCGGGGTCGTCATAGATTCGACAATATCTCTGGCTTCAAGATGTCCGTCACCGCCGGTGCAACTGATATTGACCGTACCGTCTTCTTCGATCTCGATATTGGCTCCGGTTTTTTCCTGGATGCCCTTGATCATTTTTCCGCCCGGACCGATCACCTTACCGATAAGGTCAGGATCGATCTTAATGCTCACGATCTTCGGAGCGTATTCGCTAAGATCCTCTCTCGGAGCGGTTATCGCCTCAGCCATGCTATCCAATATCGATAAACGTGCCACCTTGGCCCGTTGCAGCGTCTCGACCATGATCGCATGGTCCAGCCCTTCGGCTTTGATGTCAAGCTGTATTGCCGTAATGCCGTTCTTTGTACCGGCTACCTTAAAGTCCATGTGACCGAAATGATCCTCGTCGCCGAGGATGTCAGTCAGCAATTCATACTTGTCGCCGTCACTTATCATACCGATCGAGATACCCGCAACAGGATCGACTATCGGCACGCCGGCATCCATCATCGCCAGGCATCCGCCGCAGATACTCGCCTGCGAACTTGACCCGTTCGACTCGGTAATATCGGAAACGATCTTGATAGTATATGGGAAATCCTCATTGGCGGGTTTGATCTGCTCGAGTGCCTTTTCCGCAAGTACGCCATGGCCGATCTCACGCCTGCCAGGTCCGCGAATGAACCTTACCTCGCCAACGCTTGACGGCGGGAAATTGTAATGGAGCATGAAGTCCTGACCGTATTCTTCGGCAAGTCCGTCAACGATCTGCCGGTCCCTGCCGGTTCCTAATGTTACCGAGACCAGTGCCTGCGTTTCACCGCGTGTAAACAGTGCCGAGCCGTGTGCCCTTGGCAACAATCCAACTTCGCATGAAATCGGCCTGACTTCATCAAACGCCCTGCCGTCCGGTCGCTTACCTGAAAGCAGCAATTCCTGAACGATATTCTTTTCGAATGTGCCCCATGCACGTTTGAATAATGGCTTTGAGCAGATCGGCTCGGTGCCTTCTTCAGCGGTGCAGAACGCTTCGGCCATTTCACCGGAGAGAACTTTGATAGCAGCCGAACGGTCGGCTTTGATCTTGATCTGGTAAATTTCGCCGAGCTTGTCACCGGCTTTGGCGACCAACTGCTCTACGACAGGAGCGGGATCGTCGATCTCGGGGACGTCTTTTTCAACACCGCATTTTTCGCGGAGTTCATTGATCATCCCGCATATCTGCTGGACCGCCTTGTGGCCGACGGCGATACCGTCTGCGACGACATCTTCCGGAACCTGCTTGGCGTCAACTTCGATCATATTCATCGCTTCACTACGCCCTGCCAGAACGAGATTGAAATCGCTATCCTGGCGTTGGGTATATGTCGGATTTACGATGAAATTGCCACCTACGCGGCTAACCCGACAGGCTCCTATCGGCCCCTGGAACGGGATCTTGCTGATAACCAGAGCAGCGCTTGCCCCAACCATCGCCAGCATATCAGGATCGGTGTCAGGATCTGCACTTACTACACTGCAAAGGATCTGGACCTCGTTATAGTAACCGTCCTGGAAAAGCGGACGAATGGGTCTGTCGATCATTCGTGCGGTGAGTATTTCTTTCGTGGTCGGTCGCCCTTCGCGCTTCATGAACCCGCCGGGGAACTTACCGGCTGCGGAGAGCTTTTCGCGGTAATCTACGCTAAGCGGAAAATAATCGATATCTTCCGACCTTGGCGCCGCGGTAACTGCGGTAACAAAAACCATCGTGTCGCCACTGCGAACGATAACCGCACCGTGCGCCTGACGGGCGATCTTACCTGTTTCAATTGATATTACGTTTTCGCCAATTTGGCATTCTACTTTGTGTGTTTTGAACATATTTTTCTTTCTATCTATATTGTCTTGAATTGTTTCGTAATTAGAGAACGTTAGTGTCTTTCGGAAATCCAACCTCGGGAACTATTTACGTAAACCGAGCCTTGAAATGATCTTTCGATAGCGTTCTACGTCCTGGTTTCTTACATATTTCAGCAATGAAGCCCGTGTGCCGACCATTTTAAGTAGGCCGCGGCGTGAGGAATGATCCTTTTTGTGGGTCTTCAGGTGCTCTGTGAGTTCAATAATCCGTGTTGTGAGGATGGCGATCTGGACCTCCGGAGAACCGGTGTCCTCATCACTATTCTTGTAATCTTCGATTATTTTACCTTTTTTTTCTTTCGTCAACATCTTCTAAATTCTGATCCTTTCGTCTTTCAAATAAAGGGGAACACATTTCCCCAACTTACATCAGGCGGCCAATTCCGCCTTTACGCCCTCAATAACGTCGATTCAGGGCTCTACTTATATCAATTCTATTCTTTCGTCGTGGTATTATACCAAAAACAACACCCCATGCAACACTTTTTTTTAATTCTTTGTCCCCCATGATTTTACCGAAGTGTACGAAACCTTTTTAGTCCGCCCCGATTATTCCGTCCTGTAAAAGCTCAAAAATCGGGGAGAGAGGATTCGAACCTCCGACCTCTGCGTCCCGAACGCAGCGCTCTAGCCAAGCTGAGCCACTCCCCGAACATAAAGACCGTATATATAGCCGTAATCGCCCGCGATTGCAAGCTGCAATAAATTTATCAAATATATAAGCACACAAAAGGCCAAGACACGCATTCAAACGCATTCCTGACCTCAAAACAAACTCCCCGAGTAGGACTCGAACCTACAAGCGGAAATTGCCAACCTACTATAATTAAAGGACTTACAGAAAACCATATTCCTGTCTTGTCCACCAGCTTGGACATATTACTGCAAAAACACCCCGAAGTCAAGCAGGTTATTAACGCTTGGCCGGAACTGCCAGAGCATATCAAGCAAACAATCAACACCTTAACGCAAACCCATAGTACCATAAAGGAGCAATAATGAACAATGAAAAAGAACTAACGCCCAAAGAAGAAAGTTTTTGTGTTGCTTATACCACGATAGGTAGTGAAAAAATTGGCTTTGTTTGGGTTTGAATTGGGTTTGGTTTGGGTTTGTTTTCGGGGGTGGGTTGTGCTGAAATCGCTAAATTTACCATGAAATAATTGGCTTTGATTGGCTTTAATTGGGTTCGTTTGGGTTCGTTTCGTTTTTGAAGAAGAGCATCGTAAACCTTTCTATAGCAGTTACTTGCGACACTTTTGACTCGTTGAAATTGGGTTCGTTTTGCGAAAAAAAGTTTTTGTGAAAATGCATCTTTTCCTGAAAAAAGTGAGGGTTTCAGGGTGTTTGAAATTGGCTTTCCGTCTTCACTGCGTTTCGCCGCGACAGGTAAATTGGCTTTGTTTGGCTTTGTTCCGTTTTGGGTTTTGGGGTGTAAATCGTTGTAAGTTCCCATACTGCAAGTAGTTACGGTTGATTTTATGCTTTTGAAATTGGCTTTGTTTTTCATGTTTTTAGTTTCACTTTTAACGTTTTTTTCCATTTTTGTTCAGTTTTGAACGGTTTTTATGTCCGCGAGATCGCGGACTAACAGGTTATTTTTGAACCACGAAGTACACAAAGAGCACGAAGAACAGATTAAATTGTTGATGTCTGGCTGGATTGGTTCTTTGAACCAATTATTGCGATATGAAAAGACCCTGCCACGAAACGAGTTTCTGTCATGGCCTTTCCTTACCGCAAGTGAGCAGTGCTCACCACAGCCAGAAACTTCTAAATAACTGACTTTAAGTATATATTTCATATTATGTTTATGCTCTTTAAAAAAAACAAGTCCCCCCACCCTTTGCACGAACTTGCGCGTTTGATGCAAAAATCGGGAATTTTTTTGGGGGTTGAAAACGGTAAGTCGTTGTTAGAAAAGGAGTAAAAAAATTTTATTTTTTGGGGTTCTGATGTAAAAGCACTTGCGCGTTTGGAAGATTTTTGTAGTATAATCGGCTATATAGACGAGGATACTGTTGACAGGGGCTAATCAGTACTATATAAAACACTTAGCGTTTAGGACTTATTTGGTTTTTTTGTTCACGGTTATGTGGTAATCAAAAAGAATGGAATCACCTCAACAATTATTGGATGCCGCATATGAGCAGTTAGGATACGCTGAGGGCGATTTGTTTGATGCTGTCGATTCTCCGTCAGAACTCACTTCGGAAGATTGGATAAATAAGGGGGAATGGTTAGCACTTGCCAAAACTGTCGGTGCTGAAAAAGTTTTCTTTGTTGACAATAACCCTGTAATTGTATTTGCAACATCAGATTCAAATGAGCAAAGAAAGAAATTTGAGCAAATTTGGAACATGGCAAGGCCTCCTTTACTTTTTCTTGCCTCTCCGGGCGAACTGGCGGTTTATAATCTAAATGAAGGGCCGGATAGGAATCAGGGCGATTGGGAAGAGAATCTTGAGAACCGTCAACTGAAAACAGCTAAAACAATAAAAGAGGTCTCACAAAAACTGCAAGAATTCAGACGAGAGCAAATTGAAACCGGACGACTTTTTGAGGACAAGCGTTTCGGTGATGACGAGAGAGCGGATAAAGCACTTATTTCAGATTTGCAGACAGTTCGCAAGAATTTATTAGACATAGGCCTTGCACCAGAATTTGCACATTCACTTATAGGCAGGTCAATTTTTATTCGCTATCTTGAAGATCGAGGAGTTCTTAAAAAGAGCTATTTCAAGAAAATTGTAAGAGGCAAACCTAAATGGCGAGAGATTCTTAATACCCCTGTCCAAGGTTCATTTGTTGATCCTGAACTTGAGAATCGATTTTATCCGAGAGTTCTAAGCAGTAAAGATTTTACTTATGCCTTGTTTAAGCAGCTCGGCGAAGATTTTAATGGGGACATGTTCCCAAACATTGACGATGAGAAAAAAAATGTTGAACCATTGCATTTGCATAATTTGCAAGATTTCTTGTGTGGTAATGCAGAAGGCGACCAACTGTTTTTCTTTGCTTATAAATTTGACATCATCCCAATTGAGTTGATCAGCAGTATTTACGAAGAGTTTTATAACACAGACAAAAGCAAGGCAGGAAACAACGGTTCTCATTATACACCGCCTGCTTTGGTGGAGTTTTTGTTAGGCCAAGTGTTGTCGCCAGAATGCTTAGATAAGAACCCTAAAATTCTTGACCCAGCATGTGGATCGGGAATATTTCTTGTGGAGTCTTTCAGGCGGATTGTGCGCCATAAATTCTGGTCACAAAATGGAAGGCGGCTTAGTGATGTTCAACTTCGAAAAATTTTGCGGGAGCAGATTTCAGGTATTGATATTAATGGCGAAGCTGTTCGGGTTGCGGCATTTAGTTTATATCTGGCATTTTTACATTACCAGAAACCACCCGATATTTTAGAACAATTGAGACAAGGCAAAAAGTTACCTAACCTGAAATATAAAAAAGAACGTAGAAAAAGAAACCCGGAACAACATTATGACACATTACTTGAAGCCAACTCTTTTGATGTAATATCTGAAATTACCCACGATGATGTCTTGCCTAAATTCACAGAATCATGTGCAGATATTATTGTAGGCAATCCGCCGTGGGGATCGCCGGGCACGAAAGAGGAAGAAAAAGAAGGCCGCGAGGCAATGGACGTTGCTTTGCAATGGTGTGAAAATCAGGAACCGGAATTAGCCGTAGGTGGCAGAGAATGGTCACAAGCTTTTATTCACAGAGCAGTTAACTTGTTGCATGAAGATGGTCAGGCGGCATTGTTGGTTTCCTCAGGAGTGTTATTTAAAAGTCAGGGAACAAGCAGAGATTTCAGAAAAAAATGGCTAACTGGAACAACTTTAAATTCTATTGTTAACTTTGCACATGTTCGTGACATATTCTTCAAAGGAAAAGCCCGTCAATCAGGCGCTCAGTCTCCCTTTGTAGCCATTTGTTTTACAAAACGTATGCCTGCCCAAGATGCTTCCTTCAAATATTGGTCTGCTAAGAAGACCGCAATTGTTAAAGGGACACAATCAGTATTATTAAGCAACTCTGACCTAAAGCAGTTGAATCAAAACGATGTTTTAATTGATGATGATATGTGGAAAATATATTGGTGGGGAAACCATAGAGATGAAAGACTCATAGGGACTTTACGGATTGAACCGACATTTGATAAGCTATCCATTAATGGAGTAAAGCTTAATAGCAATGATTTCGGGCAGGGTTTTACCCCAGGGGTTAAAGACGAAACGGTAGGCAGTAAATTACACGATTACGGAGTATTCCCGACAAGAAAATTCGTACGATATGGGGATACAGATGAGTCTTTGTTGCGTACGGTGCCTAAAAAAGTTCACCGTTTTGGCAAAATAGACGCTTATGAAGGCTGTCGTTTATTGGTCAAACAAGGAATAACAGAATCAGGAAAAGAAAAAGGCCGAATAATATCAAGGTTGGCTACTAAGCCTTTCTGTTTTACCAATTCTATACATTCCGTAAAATTCCCTGAGCTAAACACAAATGAAGCTATGATAGCCTTAGGGATTTTTTGGTCTTCACTTGCAAGGTATTATTTCTGGTTGACGGCAGGGGCGTGGATATGGCACAACCAGATTTATATGAAAGATGTCGAGCAAATGCCAATTCGGTTACCAGAAAACACAAAACTTCGAGATCGAATTATTGGAATCGTAAACGAATTACAGAGAAAAGGTGCTAATACTGCAACCTCAGATATATATGACGAGGAAACATTAACTTTTGAGCAAACTGTTAAACTTGAGCGTGAACTTGATGATGCAATTTTTGATTTGTATGGGTTAAATGAAGCCGAGCGTGACCTTATCAGGGACATGTGCGAGTACGGCCTTGAACTTTTTTATAATAATATCAAAAGCGAAGCCACAAAACCAGTAGAAACAGATCGGCCAAAAGGGAATTGCGGTGTTATTGGAGATATCCATGCCCGGCGAGACTGGCAAAAGGGGTTTGAGGGGTATATTCGAACTTTTCTGCAAATTTGGAATAGAGAGCTTGAACCGGATGGGGAATTTCGCTGGCAGTTGATTCGGCCGGGCAGACACATTCCAATGGTTGCAATGGTATTTTCAACACAAGATAAAAAGAAGCCGCTCGGCCCTATCAAGGGCGACAATATGGCCCAATGGAATAATGTTTTAAGGCAACTCGATAAAACGCTGCTTACCCCTGTCAGCAAGAGAGTTTACATCGATGGATTAGTTCGTGCTGTTTCCGATACTGATATAATGATCATTAAACGCAATGAGAGGCGGCTATGGACACGAAGTATGGCTCGTGAAGATGCCGAGGCAACATTACTGAAGGCGATGAATCTTCGGGAAAGTACGAGGGGACAACGTTGAGCAGACCTCGTTTAAGTAAAATTGATCTATGGGGAAATCTTGAATTACGTTTGCTTGGAGTGCTCTTTTTGGCATTGGAAATGATGCGAAAAACAGAAACAGGTTTCCCAGCCCGCGAAGACTCTATAAGCAGAATTCTGGTTAAATACATCCGAAGGGCAAATGAAAAACTAATACCGCAGAACATGCATGTGGACCACTTGCCTAGTTTTCAATCACAAAACCAACCCGATCATGATTTGCCTGAGGGTAACGAAGCAGAAAGAAAGAAACCAGATTTTCTGTGGGAGTGGCGTGATCCAAATGAAAAAATGGACGATAAGAGATATAAATATTATGCAATCGAATGCAAACGATTAGGTACTCCCCAATCAACATTTTGTACGCATTATATAACTCAAGGTGTATGTCGTTTCATAAATCTGGAACATTCTTATAGCAAGCATACGTCATCAGGCACAATGATAGGATATATTCAGAGCATGATCGCGAGTGATATTTTGATTGAGGTTAATGCAGAAGCACGCAACTACAATATACCTGCAATTGAATTAAGCTCCGATGGCTGGAAAAAGAAGGGCGTAAGCAGATTGGACCATGAGTTTGATCGCCCTGAGGTTCCTCCCTCACCTTTTAAGTTACGACACCTTTGGTTGGATTTGCAGTAAGATATTGTTTGTTCGTTGCAGTTTGGTGGGGGTTATTGGCGGTGTTCTGTACGGCCTTCGAGGGATCTATCTGAATACTTGCGTTGGGGACCAGTCTTCGCTAAAGCTACGACGCGGCAGGCGGTAGGGGTGATAAATGGCGTATATGGCATTACTTGCGACCTGTAACGAGTGGTATATGCGGTTTTGTGAGTTTTATTTTCTTGAAGGCGGGTCTGTTAGTTTTAGAGGCAAGCGAAAATGCTGAGGCTGTGAGCTATGGATATTGGGCTTTGGCGTTTATAGCAGGATATAATGTTGACTGTTTTCTGAAGAAATTGGAATCGATAGCGCAAACGCTCTGGGGTATAAAAAAATCGAGGGTAGGTAAAGATTCGGAAAGCAATGGGGATAGCGAATGATAGTGGTGTAGCGCTCGATTCTGTGCGTCGGCCTTTAGCGGATACGAGGGTTGTTTGTGAGGGGGCAAAGAGGAGCGACCGGCAAGAAGAAGCTGCTGGAGCATTCTTCACCTCATCTGACAAATAAGGTGTATATGAACGTCGATCCTGTCCTGCGGCATGCGGTAGAGCAATTGCCGGTTGGCGACTGGCTGTGATGGTTTGTCACCGAATTATTTTATGTGAACTTGCGATATTCAGATTATGAGACGGTTGCTGCCAAATGCCAGAACCATCAAAAATCATTCTACTTATGAAGATAACATGATTCCTTAAAAAGAGATTCTCCAAGTCAATTATTGCCTATCCAACTTCCCATCAATTACTAAAAGCTCATTTGTAGTCGCAGGCCTAAGACGAGTGCATTGTCTCTACCTTCAAAACCTGCTCCCGGATCGATAATCCACTGAATATCCGGGGTAATATGAATCGACTTTGCAATTTCAAAGTTGTAAAACAGCTCCACTCCCTGCTCTGAACTGACGCCCAAAATCCCTGGCAGGTCGTCACTTAGATCGACATAATAGTATCCTAAGCCGAACGTATCATTGTCACGTCCCTGGCATATTCCCTTTCCGCCCACTCCCAAACTGTAGAACCCCTGAATGGGGTTGACTTCACCGGTCGTGTAACCGTATCGTCCGAAAATCCCGACTCCCTGCGTAGGGTCATCTTCTTCAGCATAGAGGTACTGGTCGAAGTTATACCAAACTACATAGTCACTATCGTCCGTTGCTGTCCCACTGCCTCCAGGTGGTATTATTGTTCGCGGGTCCTGTTTGAGTTTTGTAAAATTCTTGTTGCTGTAGCCAACCCCAAAACGCTGGTGTCCATCCAGTTCCCAGGGTTTGACTTTGAACTCCCATTCCGTTCCGAGGGTCGTTCCCTTCGGGCTATGAAATACCGTGTCGAAACCACTCCTTGTCACAGAACCATTATTGTCAGCAGCAAAAGCCGATATGGTTAACCAATCGTTAGGGAGATAGGTAAACGATGCCATCATGCATGTATATGGCGCATAAAGAAAAAGAGCAGGATTTCCTCTGAAAGCAGTATTAAAAAACTGAGTTCTTTCATTATTGGCAAAAACATTGTTATCGGCGAGATCCATTGGATTCACCTTTCCTACGATAATACCAAACTCCTCGGAAAAGAACTGCGTTAGATAGACTTCCGATAGAGTTGTCAACCCCGGATTTGGTTGGGGCAGAATCGCATCAAGATTTACTGGCATGATCGCACCTACGGAGCTAAATGGGCTATTGCCGAATATTGTTTCTCCGTGGATCGTGATAAGTCCCGCCGGCCAAAGCCCCATTCGCTGCGTATCGAACTTCAACCAATAGTCAACGGAACCGGAGTAGCCCCAGGCTCCACTGGTATTTTTTCCGCCGCGTGTGTTGCCTTGAAAAACCTGAGTGAGTTCTGTCTCGAAAATTATTCCTTTCTTAGCAAGTTCATTGCGCTCATCGCACCAATCACCAAGCAAATAAGGCCGAGTCCATAAATCTCCGGTGTAATCCTTAAGGGAAAACGGCGAGTTCTCAGGTGCTGTCATTGACTTGGGGTCGAGCGCATCAGTTTCACCATAGGCTATTTGGACAAAAGTGCAAAACCCCACAGTTATTAAAATTACGGCCACTTTATTTATTCTGATTTTTCTCATGATTTGTATACCTTCCTAATAAATGTTATTCAACTAATATCGTGGAAACAAGCAACAATCCCACCTTTCATTTTAATCACGTTATTACGTTCCTTTTAATTTTGTCCGGTGAGGTACTGCCAGCCAAAAGGGCATGAAGCGTTAACACCATGCACTCTCTGAATCCCCTGACGCCTTTTTCGTAAAGTGGCAGCGTATGCCTTATAACCGTCCAGGCTTGTGGGGTCAGATGATCTTCAGGAATAAGATTTATAATTTCATAGATGAATCCGGCTACGCTTTTATAATCCTGATATGTAGAAGCAATTAGCACTTGGTCTATTAATTCCCGCACTTTTTTCGGATCATCTGAAATTCTGGGCACTCTTTTCCGAAAACGATAATGCACCTCTTCTCTCGCTTCGGTCAGATTTTTCCGGATATGACGTAGGACCAGCAAAAACACATTTTCGTCTCCAATGATAGAGGCGACAGAATATGCCATTGACCGACGAGTTACTTCATACTCAACTTGAGCCATGTAATTGATGATAGGGACGATTGCCTGCTCACATTTTAGAACCCCAAGTGCATCGGCGTATGCAGGTCTGGCAATCTCGTCTTTATCTAATTGCTCAAGCAGAATCGGTATTGAATCAATATCGTTAAGGCGGGCTAAAGATATAGCCGCTCTGCCTCTGAGCAAAGGACGCTTTGACTGTAGTGATTCTCGCAAAATCGGTATTGCGCGTGCATCACCAATAAGGCCCAATGTCCATGCCGCCGCCATACACATATCAAGCCTCTGCTCTCTAACTATCTCGATCAGGGCATCGACCAATTTCTCATTTGGCCTGGCCGATGCGATTGCCAGGATAGCCTGAATCCGTACATTTGGACTTGGGTCATCGAGGGAACTAAGCAGTTCATTAGTTGCCAGAGGACTTTTGGCTCGACCTAAGCGATTTATAGCCAACATTCGCTTTTGCTCGTCACCGCCCCTGCTAAAGGAATACATTCCATACATAGCGGTGAGTGGGCGACCGGCAACAAACATTCCGGCGAATTGCGCTACGGAGACATTTGAATCGCTGGGCAGACCATTTAAGATTACCATTGCAATAGCGAGCATGACAAATGAGACAACTAAGATCGGTGTATACTGTCCAATTTCAATCCAGCCGAACATTGCGCTAAGACCTTCACTGTGACTTAGCGTTACCCCCACAAGCAAGGGTGTTACACCTCCCAAAAAACCCTCGAAAGTCAATTGTACTGCTGTGTATTGTCCTCGACGGTCAGAAGGGATAAGATTTACAAATAAATATCGCGATGAGCTGATACCCCAGCCAGGCATTACTAAGCCAATAATAATGCCAACGCCAATTATTATGTAAAATGCATGCCCAGAGGATGGAGGCAATAAGCAAAGGGCCAGCGGGAAAAGCCACATAATACCCAGGCATATCAGCATGATGGGTTTACTTCCATAGCGGTCCGCTGCCCAGCCCCAGAAAAAGCTCGTAAATATCCCGGCTCCCATAATAATGGAAGCGCATAAGGTTATTCGTGCAGGGTCAAGTTGGATAACGTCATGGAGATACAAAGCTAAAAATCCGCCCGGGGCAACAGGCACCCATCCAAGAGTTACAAATGCCGCACCAATGAGAAACCTGGTAAAATCACGATCCTTTAGCGTCTCCAGTGCTGCTACTTTATCCACCTGTTTCTCGGTTTTTAAAACTGCTCTGCCGCCTGGCACAAGAGAATAGAATAATACACCAACAAATCCGATGACAAAAGCTATTGTGAACAACGTAACAAATTGAGATAAACTTGCTTTAGCACCGAGAAATGCGCCGGCAATTGCCACAGTTACTGAACTCGCCAACACGCCTGTCATGTTGGAAACAGCGGAAAACTTACCACGTACGTTGTCTGGTACAAACTCTTGCATCCATGGAGTAAGACCACAGATCGCCGCTGAACGAAAAAAAGCAAAAGCTGTTATTACAGTGATAATAAAAAACAATGCGGCACCAGTTCCATAGCGATTTAACACCCACAGTGTAGCGATAAAAGATGACATCACTAAAACGCCAAGGCCTGACATGGCTAAATAGGAACGTTTATAGCCGAACCTTGATTCAATAGATGACAGAAAAAGTGACAAGACACCTAAAAAAGGAATTATGCCCAGGATAATTCCAATTTGTGATTTTCCAAAGCCAAGATGATTAAGGAATAACAGAAATACAGGCCCTGCCATCGTCAAATTCACATATATGGAGCCACCGGTTTGCGCTGTTAATGCCCAAGGCAATGCATGAGCCTTCTGAGCATTGGTTGGTTCGATAATGTTTTTTTCCCCTTCGTACACTTTCAAATCCCAGCTTAGGTTTCTTTAAGGAGAATTATCAAGGCCTGGTGGAACCTTATGCCACTTGTAGCCGGATTTGGCTATTTCAAATCCCAAATCAAACAATCGGTTCATTTCTGTTTGATCAAATGCTTCTTTGCTCGTTGCTACATCGTCATCCGGAATGCCGACATAATTAAAGTCAATCTGACTTCGCTTCGTAATGACGTAAACACGATAGAGATCGCCCCATCCCTGCGACCTGGTCAATGTTGCCAAAGCCCTGGGTATAATTTTCACAAGATTACGAGGAACCTGTTCAGGGTTTGCCGCGATCTTGCCATTGCGTATGATATATATTGCTCCACCAGGTTCCGGCGCTTTGTCTCCAAAGACTTCTTTCCGGGCAGCTGGCAAGTCCAGTGTAAAACCATGAAAAAATACACCTGCGATAGTTCCGCCATCGACGTGCATTTCGTCATAGCGTTTGCCTACAGCCTCGACGTCGAAGTAAACCGGCGGGAACGCACCTGGTATTGAAGCTGAGGCGAGCATGACTTTGCTGAATAATTCGATCGCATCGGGATGGCCGCTATTTGCGATGGCCCCCATATTCCACACTACAAACCGCTGAGCATCCAGGTTGGTCGTGCCGATGTATAGCCGCTTGCCGCGGGCATGTTCGGCGGCAATGGCATCCATTAGATCCTGGTCAATATTCTGTTCTATTAATCTTTTCAGCGAGTCGGTTTCAGCAAATGATTCTTCCCACAATAAGGATACGATACTTCTGACTTCAAAAATATTCTTTTTTGTAATAGTGGTGTATACTTTCTCTAACTCCTTGTCATACTCCGGACCTAAAAAAGCAAAGGGGGCGATCAATGCGCCTGTGCTGATCCCCGTAACAAGTTTAAATTTCGGTCTTGTACCTGCTTGAGTCCACCCACATAAAAAACCCGCCCCGAATGCTCCATTGGATCCACCACCTGATATTGCTAAGGCACTGTAAGAAGTAGATCCGTCCGGCTTCAGGGGAAAATCGCCCTGGCGCTCCTGGCGTATCGATTCAACTAAATCCTTTTGGAAATGTGGACTGAATTGACCGCCCCAGGTGCGAACCTTCTTAATACTAATCAATTCAGCATTTGGCATCTGTGCAATAGGAACCGGATTCCGTTGTAAGCTGCATCCGGCCATACATGAAAAAACGATAAACATTGCAAATATCAAAACTTTGTTTTTGTGTAAGCGGTTTATTTTCTTCAGCTCTTTCATGATATTTATCTTTCTATTAAATTAAACAACAAGGAACTACAGAGACCAGTTCATAATGATGCTGACTAGCGCGACAATTCCAATTAAGAGCAGAGCTACTGCCGATCCGAACGGCAAAAAAGATGCTGCGTCGGCAGGCAGTCCCTGCTTTTTGATCTTTCGAAGTCTTAGCACATGCTCAACCATTGCCATCAAAAGAACTACGATCCCTACGCAAACAAGAGCGAAACCCAATCGACGAGGGCCTGCTGATATCCGGATGCCTTCTTTCTGTTGTTCCAAATAGTAAAAAAACTGTGTAATCGAAAAACCAAATGTAAACAACGATAGCGAGGTGCGAATCCAGGACATCAGTGTTTGCTCTGAGGATAGCGCCGTGCGGACCAGTGCAGCGGGCAATCGCAAGTCCCTTGGAGTTTCTGCCGTTTCATTGTGCTCCTTTCCTGACGGCGATTGCTTATTTTCTTTTTCGTTCATGTCAATGATCTTTCAATTGTTTCATGTAACTAAACTCCATTTACAATGCATCATGTATTTTGCTCAGCATAACTACAGAGACTAGTTTAAACTTATACTTATCAATACAGCTATTCCGATTAAGACCAGCGATGTTGTCGCAACGACTGGCAGGGAAATCAGCGAAACCCTTGGCAGCCCCAGCCGTTCCATCTTCTTAAGCCTCTGCAAGTACCCAACAGCGGCAAGGGCAACCCCTAATATCCCAATACAAATAATGGCAAAACCCAGCCGATGTAAACCTGTCGAGGACCCAGTGCCATCTTGTTGCTTTTCAAGATAGTCAAGGAACTTAGTCATTGAAAAACCGAACGCGTATAACGAAACAGAAGTGCGTATCCACGCCATCAGGGATCGCTCTGAGGAGAGCGCCGTGCGAACCAAAGCGTAAGTCCCCAGCTTTCGTATTTGTATTGCCGCCTCTGTCTGCTCGCTACCCTGTGATGATTGTGCATTATTATTTTGAACCATGTAATAATTCCCTTTGACTCTTTTTTCAAGTCCTGTCATGTTTCATCTGTTTGCGGATCACTATGCTGTAAGAATACCTGTACGCCGTCCTCTATCGACTCGTAAAAGTGATCGGTGCCGACCTTTGCTTCCAAGCCGGTACTGTGCATTGTTTTCCGTAAAGCATCTTTCGCTTCCGCGAAGGAGAGCTTTATATCTTTCTCCTCCAGTTCGGCCTGCAACTTTGCCAACTGGTCAGCACCCGTAGAATCTATCAGATTGATTTGCTGCGCAGGTATTAAAACTTCACGCACTGGCATTGTCGCCTCGTTAATCAACCGCTTCACTTGTCCGGTAAAGTACCCTGCATTGGGAAAGATGATCGGAGCGTCAAAGCGGAAGATCAGCAGCCCGGGCACTGTTTCAACCTCCGGGTGAACAATAATGTCACGATAGGTATCTGTCCCTGGCAGCTTGCCGAGAACCGCCGATCCCGGGTGGCTCACACGGTGAATGAGAACAGCGAGCGCCAGGATAACGCCCACTGCCACTCCATTGAGGATTCCCAGCAGAAGCACTCCCAACAAAGCCGCTATCGCACACATAAACTCGCCCCTGCTGACGCGATACAACTGCCGCAAGTAGCCGAAGTCCAACAAACCATACATCGCAACGATAACGATCGCGCCCAGTGTAGCCTTTGGCAGCTTGAAGAAGAAAGGTAGTGCAAAGAAAAGGGTGAGTGTCACGAGTCCGGCATTGACAAGAGAAACTATCTGATTCCTACCACCTGCTCGCAGTATCACCGATCCTCGCGACAGGCTTCCGCAGACCACGAAACCGGAGCTGAATGCAGCTCCAAGATTACTCATTCCCAGTGCTACCAGTTCCTGATTAGCATCGATCGTTTCTCCAGTCTTCTGCGCACCGACGGCTGCAATGCTGAGAGATATTGAATAACCAAGCAGTGCTATCGCAAACGCACCAGGCAAGAGACTTAGCACGTCCGATATGTTTATCATCGGTATCGCCAGAAAATTGCTTCCTGTTTCTACCTCGCCCATCACAACAACACCGTGCTCTGTAAGGCCAAATAGATGAACAGCCAGAACCGTGAGTATGACGGCAAACAATGCTGACGGCGCAAAAGGTTTAAAACGCCTGAAGACAAACAAAAACACAAGACACGGTAAACCCAATGCCATTGTAGGCAGATTGGTCTGGCCTATGGTTGCAACAATGGACCTGGTCTGTTGAAAGATGCCCACATAACTAAACTCCAGACCGATCAGTTGCGGCAGATTGCGTGTTTGACTGACCATTTCAGTGAAAGCGCCCTGGGTTCCAAAGAGAAGTGGTATCTGGCTGATGATCACCGTCAGGGCAATGCCCTGAGTGAAGCCCTGCAATACCGGCCTGCCAAGAAAGTTGGCGACCCATCCCAGACGCAGGAGGCCGAACAGCAAAAAGAGTCCACCAACGATCAATGCCAGTAGCGATGTCAGTGCAAGAAATCTGCCAGGGTCTCCTGCCGCTAACGTACCCACTGTGGCTGCCGAGATAATTGCAATCGCGGATTCAGGACCTACACACAATGTGCGTGATGTGCCAAAGAAGGCGTAGGCCACCATCGCCAGCGGAACTGTATAGAGTGCGTAGACTGGCGGCACGTTAGCAATTCCTGCATAGCCGAGGGCCTGAGGCACTGTCATTGCCCAGATAGCCAACCCCGCTATGATGTCAGCCCGAAGCCAATCTTGCTTGTAGTTCGGCAGCCAGGTTGCTATCGGCAGTAGAGAGCGGACGAACCGGCAGTGACATAATTGGGATTTTTTTTGCGCCATCATGTTGAACTTCCTCTGGTCATCAGCTTACCGTATATCGGTGCAACGACCATGGAAAGAATTCCAAAGACAAGAACCACAGCTACTGCCGGTGTTCCGGGATAATTGTTATTTACTATGAGCAAACCAAGTCCGACGTTGCGAATAGCTGTCGATATAGCAAGTGACCGCTGCCTCTGGCCCGTTTCACCAAACATCATCCAGTGACCGATCAAGAGCGAGACAATGATCCCGAGAACCACCGCTAAATTGGGAAGCACACCAAGGTCAATAATAAGTTTACCCTGTACCGCAATGATCATGATTATACTGATGAGCAAACCAACCTGGCCGATCCTGGGAACGAAGAGAAGCAACCTCTCCGTCCATTTTCGGCTAAAGTGTTTAATAGCCATTCCAAAACCAATAGGTATCAACTGAGCAGTCATCAGGGTCTGAATGATCGCAATGACAGATAGTTCTAATCCCGCTTCGCTTTTCGGCAAACAGAGCAGGAGAATCGCAGGCGTTAGTGGTACACAAAGCAAAGCTGCAACCGTCATAAGCCCAACAGCATACAGGACATCTCCCTTTGCCTTTTCGACAAACGGAGGAACCATAGGCGCAACCGGTACCGCTGCCATTATCAGCAATCCTATCACCACATCCGGACGAAAGGGAAGATACTGAAGAGCCAAATAAAAAAGCACGGGAACCACAAGGAAATTAGCCAGCACTCCACGCAATAAAAGCCGGAACTGCTTGACAACACTGACAACCTCTCCAAATGCGGTGCGCAGCCCCACACCCAACATCAGGAACATGATCGAGATCATCAGTAAGTACTTAACGACTATAGCCATTATAGGCGCCCCCATTGGCACCTGACTTTGGTGCTAACTGCACTAAACGCTAAAGCAAAACCACAGGGGGCGATCACTTGCCCCCACGGTTTAAGAGCGAGTTTCCTATACCCCCATCGCCATCACAGACGAAGTGTCACTGACCTGTAGCGAATAGGGCTTGATCGGATCCATGGTTGTCGGCCCTTCACCCTTGGCCAACTTATCCACACGCGATCTCAACCATGCCTCTTCTTGCTCGGTCATGTTCAGCAGAGGCGATCTCACCTTGTGTCCGCTGACAACGCCCTTGAGTTCCAACCAGTACTTCCAGAATGCAACGACGTAAACACCCTTGCGGTAATTGGGCCAGAAGAATTCGTTCAGGAGTTGCCGGCCAGCCTCGATCTCGCTGTATTTCGCCAAGCCTTCTTCCCACTTGCCGGCCATGATCAGGTCGGTGTAGTCGCGAATCGGCGTGTAGCCGGGTTGCTGCAAGAGCCACAGATGCCAACTGGTGCAATGGCAGGGGTTCTTCATTATCTTCATTTCTTGAGGCCAGTGGTCTTCCAGCGGATCGCTGACCCAGATTTGATACTTGGCTTTCCGCTCGACATCACTGCACCACATCAGGTCCGGACGACCATCCTTGACCCCGCAAATATTCGGGATCTCAAGCGCAAGTTCCGCCAGCGTATCCGAGGTGGCAAGGTGGGAAAGGGGGCTGTCATAGAATACCGTTCCAATTTCCAACTGGCTGCACACCTCTCTCCACCAATCTTTGATGCCCTGCTGTGTGGCGCACTGGAAATACGAGGTCAGAAGCACCACCATGTCGCAGCCGGCTTCCTGAGCGTGCTGAGATAGCATGATCGATTCTTTCGCGGCGTGATGAGCCGTCTGCGGCATGATGGCGATCTTACCTTTGGCCTCATCGGCCACGATCTCCACTACTTTCATCCGCTCTTCTCGGGTCATCGAGTAGAACTCCCCGACGTTGCCCAGAAAGAACAGTCCGTCATTCTTGCAGTCGATCACATAACGGACAGTATTCCTTAGATCCTCTTCATGAATCTCCAGTGTGTCATCGTGAAAAGGTGTCGGAATGGTGGCGATCAACCCACCGCGACCAAAGGTCTCCATCGACCACTGTTTCGCGTCTTTTTTGCTTTTGTACTTCATTATTAGCTCCTTTCATAAAAAGCTGTGCAAAATAAAAAACCTTTAGTCTTTTCAAAGGGGCTAAAGCAACCCCTCTTCCCCTGTAAACAGTCAAGGTGACATGCCCTCAATAACAACTAGCTTACAATTGTAAATACCATAGAAGGACATATTCGTGCTATAAGGAACATCCTTTTTATCGCATCAGAAAATTCCTGAGACTGAAATATATAGCGGACATTATCTCAATCGTAGTTTTGACCTTTTTCGTTTTTAGTTACCCTGCAAATTTATGTTGTTTTCTGCTTTGGGTTCTCTACTACCATGTAGACCGTGTCGCCATCGCTTGAGAACGGGCGGTAGTAGGCACCTTCATAGACAAAGTACTTCTTGCCATTGATCGTTTCCGTGTCGGCTTCTTTCGGCAGATAAGGGACAGTGGCGCCTATGGGCGGGACCACTACTTCGTAATTGTCCTCATCATCGATCATAGGCGGCACCTCGGGAGCGGCTACGGCCCCACCCATACTTGACCCGCCTGTGGTCGCTGGCGCAGTCTGGACGTTGACATTAATGTTGACTTCTTGTGGGGGCGGGGGAACGGGCGCAGGCTTATCCGTTACAACATAATAAGCGCCGCCATAGTAGTAGTATGGCGTGGTACCGACGTAGACCACGGTTGCGCTGGCAGGGACGGAATAGACAACGGCACCCGGCGGGGAAGCGACCACGACATAACGGGAACCCGAGTGGACATAGTACACACCACCGGCATAGTAGTAGTTCGTTCCCGCGACAACGACAACCGTGTGTCGAGGAGGAGGAGCCAGGAGGTAGGCACCGACCCGGATGAGGTGGTTTATGGTTCTAAAGCGATAGTAGTCACGGCGGGCGCTCTTCCAATTACTTCCGGAACGGTAGCTTTTGTGCACGGTTACTGACCTTCCGCCAGTTCGCCCGCCCGGCGTGCGTCCGGGCCCGCCTGTTCTAACGCCCGGAGATGATCCGGGTCTGCTTGTTCTGGTGCCCGGGGATGGTCTGGATCCGCCTGGTCTGGCACCGGTGGACGGCCTGGGACTTGAGGGCCTTGATGTGCGTCCGGAACTTGGTCCAGAGGTTCGTCTGTGCGACGAGTTCGATTGGCGAACGCTCCCTCTGCTGCCACCACTGCGTCCACCACCGCGACTCCCGCCGCCGCGACCTCCTCCTCCGCGTCCGCCGCCACCGCGTCGCGCCAAAGTTTCTGTAGTACCGATCAATAAGATGCTCGCAATAAATAAGCCCGTAATTATGAGGGCATAAAGGCGCCCATGTGTCGGTGTTTGATCGTTTTTCATGGCTGAATCTCCTTTTGTTTGGTCGGCAGAACATCAATCTGATCTGCTCCTGCCGGCGGTTGAAAACGGAAATAACTTTCGGAATGATCAGGCTGAAAGTCCCAGCGGGTGAACCTGGCGGAGTACTGTGGCCAGTCTTGTTCGTCTGTATATGTGATGACAAGCTTGCGCGGCACAGGACGGGGACCATCCTCGATCCATATCTGCCAGTCAATATGCTCCTGCGTAAAAGCCAGGTGATGACAGGGTATCCCATCGACAGCGTGTCGGCCAACCAGAAAACCTGTCTGTACCTCCTCGGTCAGGATACGATATGTGTCGGAATAAACCATGTCGGCTATTGGCACGGAGAAGTTATACTTCTCAAAAACATGATCGACAGCCGCATCGATCTCAGACGGAACTTCCATGACGGAATAAACGTTTGCGGCAAGATCGCATAATGTTATTGTTTTGCCATCAAAGACAACTCGGCTCTGACGCTCGTCGCCGCGGTATTCCATATGGAGTTTATCGGGCCGGCGCACGGAAACGTCGCTAGTCCCGCCATATTGGATCTCCTGATCGTTGGACAGCGTGGAGTCATATGTAATTTCAGCGTAAAAATTATACTCCCTATGTGCTTTTAAATAATCAGACATCCCACGCAGAATACGATCCGCCTGCGCCTCGATGCCCTTAATGCCATCGGTAATGTGTACTGACTCAGCGTCACTTTCTTGAGATTCTCCGGACGCCCCAGTCATATAAAGACCTGTACATCCAACAAGAGCTAATCCCGCCACGAGAAACCACTTGCACCCTACCATGGTTTTTTCTGATTTTCTTACATTTGTTTTTTTCATAATTTACACCTCATAACTTTCCTATGTAAAACATTGATTTCATTTGTTCTATCTTTTTTGCTCCTTCGGCAATCTGATTGATCATCGGCTCTATTTCGGTCTTTTGAACCAACTGACAGCATACCCTGTCCTTTGATCTACTATTACTAACTCCCATCCTTGAGAACCCGCCCAATCGAGAAATGCATACACACTTACCT
>DRGS01000184.1 GCA_011053245.1 Phycisphaerales bacterium | reverse complement strand
GTAAAGTTCGGCGTAGAAATCCTCATGGAAGCCAAGCTCGATCCAGGGCAGGCGGCAGACGCCGAACATGTCAAAGAGCGAACGTATGTGCTGATGATATATGACGAGGTCGACCTTTTCGGAATTGTCCCATTCGGCTCCCATTTCGAGTTCCTTGCCGACGGTCCATGCCCGTGTGTGATGGGCTCCGATGTCGCTGGTTCCGTAAGCAAGTGCCATCGAGCTTGCGCCGCGGCAGTCGTAAGCGGACTGCTCAAGACCCTTAACGTGCAGGACTATGGGTTTTAGCTGCGGCCAGCGGGCAAGGACGCCTTTGGATCCTAACGCAAGAGTTGCGCCGGCGCCGCGGCAATTGGCAATATCGTCGATGAGTTCCATTACGCGGTCGTCGTCACCCCATGTGATGGGTTTGCCGTCGAGGTCGTCGAGGGTGAGGAGATCCTTTTCATAGCCTTCGATCAGAACGCCGATGAGGTTGCCGGTTGAGATGGTGTCGAGGCCGAGGTCGTCACATAAGTGATTGCCGCGGAGGACGCTTGCGAAATCATCTATGCCGAGATTTGAGCCGAGCATTGCGGCGGTCTCATATTCCGGCCCTTCGGTTACGGTGCCTGCGTATTTGCCCTCTTTGACGAGATTGATATTGCCGCAGCACATCGGACAGCAGAAACATGCGGTGTTGCCGATCTTATGGCCGGCGAGCATTGTTTTGCCGTTGATAGTCTTTGACTTTTCCCAATGCGTGTCGCGGAAATTATATGTCGGGAGGATGCCCATGTTATTTGCGTAATCGATGACGCCCATCAGCCCCTGCTTTTGCCAGTAGCCCATCATGTCGTGGGCGGCAAGCTCCTTGTAGGCTTGCTCGGAAATTTCGACAACCTTGTCAATACTGTCAACGGGGAGATCCTGGTGGCCGCGTACGGCGATGGCTTTGATGTTCTTGCTGCCCATTACCGCGCCGATACCGGTTCGTCCGGCGTTCCTGCTCCATTCGCTGGTGACACATGCAAAGCGTACGAGGTTTTCGCCGGCAATGCCGATCGACGCTACGCGAACAGCGTGGTCACCGATCTTGTCGCGGATGCGGCCCTCGGTTTCGAGGTTGCCTTTGCCTTTCAGTTCCGGACAGGGGACCATCGAAACGCAGTCATCGTCGATGAATAAATAGCTTAGTTCGTCAGCTTTACCGACGACCGTGACGGCATCGTAACCTGCTTGGCGCAGTTCTACACCGAAACCGCCGCCCATGCTGGAATCTCCGTAGATGCCGGTCGCAGGCGATATCGCAGCGAAGGAATTTTTTCCCGAACTCGGAAGATAAACACCGGTTAACGGCCCTGCCGCGACGACGAGCATGTTTTCCGGGCCGAGCGGATCGACCGTGCCGTTTTTTGCAAGGTTGTCCCATAGGAGCTTTATCGCAAAGCCTCTGCCGCCTATATATGTTTCGATGAATTCGTCGTCGATACTCTCTATGCGACTGGCACCGCTGGTTGCATCGACATGCAATATCTTTCCGAAATATCCACCATTATGCTTTTTCATTTTTGACCTCCTGTATTATCACGGCCTTCCGCGGCGTTGTTGTCGGCATAGTGCAAATGCTTCTGTTTGCCGTCTTCCATGTATTCGATCTCCTTCATGTGCGTGTACGACAGCACGTTGCTTAGCCGATGAGCCTGACCGAATACGTGCTCCGGCATAAAGGCGAGGGCGCCTGTCGGGCACATTTTGACACATTGAGGATCGCCGCTATCTTCGCACAGGTCGCATTTGAGCGGGACATCGATGTCGGGATGAATATACATCGCGCCGAACGGACAGGCTTCGACACATGCGTGACATCCGATGCAATCGTCATGTCGGATCTTGACGATGCCATTTTGCTTGTACATTGCGTCGGTCGGGCAAGCGGAAATGCAGCTTGCGTCCTTGCACTGGTTGCAGACGACGGGCATACGCACTACCGGATGCGGATATATGGAAGTTACCCGGATCCTGCTCTTTTTGGGATTGTTTACCTTTTGCCTGTGTACCGCACAAGCCATCTCGCATACCCGGCAGCCGGAACATTTCTCCGGAACAACGGCTATCTTACGTCGCATAAAACCTCCATAATCAAAACAGCGAGAAACACCGAACGTGACATTTGACGGAAGTTCTCGCTAACCAACTTCATTTAACCGGGATACTCTACCAGAATGCTGCGAAAATGTCAATATATTCCTCACCGGGCGGGTATAACGGCGTGTTGGGCGTACGCTGTAATAAAAGCAACTATCTCACATGCCAAACTGTTGCTGAGTACCTCAAAGTTGGTTTTGTTACCCGGACTTAAATGTGAGATGCACAACCTTCATTAATTTGCTTACGGGCCAGATGCGTCGGAAATGGCGTATCCATCTCCATCGCTTTGGATACCTGTCAAGATAGGACCATTCCTGGAGGAAGGTGATGCTGTCGTCCCATTTTTCCAGGCTTTTGCCGGTATGGAGTCCCCATTTAAACATCGAAAAGGCTTTTCTGACATGTGCATTTCGGTGCCAGGACTTGATGAGCAGCGGTGAATAAGCTTCGAAAACAATTTCAGCATCGTGGAAGTTATCTTTTATTGTCAGGACAATGCTTTTTACGTCGGCTTTTTTAAAGTAATTAAAGAGACCTTCTGCAATAAAGAGGGTTTTTTTGCCCTTTTCAATTTCGTCGATCCACGAAAAATCCAGCACCGACTTGGCTACGAACTTAAACCTGTCAGTCTGCTGAAAGAAGTTTTTTCTCAGCGTAATGCATTCGGGCAGATCAAGGTCATACCACCTGACAAGGCCATTATCGACTCTATGGACGCGGGTATCTAAGCCGCAACCCAGATTCACAACCACAGAATCGGGATTTCCCCGAAGAAACTCCTCCGTTGCTTCATCGAGTATCTCCGTCCTGGCCGATATCATGATCTGCCCGTCCCACGGCAATTCTATATCGGAAAAATTATGGTCGATAGAATCGGCAATTTCGACTGACTTGGGGTCGTCTATTACGCCACCGGGTCGCTTTGTCTCCAAATACCTCCCCCGCAGAGGGATCAAGAGCGTTTCTGAAACACCCTTTATTTTCTTGAGTGATATTTTATTCTTCAATTAAGCCTCCTTTGAACTCCCGACCGTCACCGACAATTAGAAACAGAATGCAACCAAATTACTCATATTTAAGTCTATGAGATGAGTCGAAATTTGTTCGCATATTTCAGGAAATATTGTTGTACTCAAAAAAATGGTGGGTAAAATGTTATAGATCAGGTGAGTATAATGGCTGAATACAAAGACGTGATCTCAGAAGAAATGGTTCGATCTCAGGCTTGGAAGTACTATATTCTTGTCGCCGCGTGGCCGTTGTATCTCTTTGTTCTCCCTTATGTTTATACCCGATTCAAGTTGCTCTCACTTGTTTTCATGCTGTTTCCGGGGGTCTATCTGTTTACCTGGCTGCTTTGTCTCATGCATGAGTGCTGGCACAAATACACTCCGAATATCCCTAATGACCAGTTGTATGATATCTTTTCTTACATGTTACTTACGGACCCGCAATTATACAGACTTGTCCACGGCCATCATCATTCAAAGGTAAATACATGGGATGACACCGAGTTTCATCCTCTTGGCAAGATCAACAATGTCTATCTAAGCAGGGTATATAATTTTCTGGAAATAGTTCTGGGTATCATTTTTACTTTTGGGATTATCATGCATATTTTGCCGAAGCATCCGAAGTATAAAGCTAAATATAAACAGTCCACCCATACGATCTCAATTTTAATGTGGATACTGTTCTACGGCGGCATAGGGTTTTTGTCGGCCTCTGTGTTTAATCTCGATGGTTATCAAGTAGCCATTTCTTTTTTGATAAGCTTTTGGCTTGGTTCATTCATTATTCATCAAGATCAACTTATCGAGCATGGCAATTTGATCGTCGCCGGGGATTATCACGAACGTAATATCGCTTCACGAAATCTGAAAAACGAAACTGTTCTTGAAAAGTTGTTTAACTTTTTAACTCACGGTGACACGCGTGAACATGTGCTTCATCATACACTGGTATCTGTTTATTCAAGGCCGTTTCCCGGTAAACTGCCAATGCCCGCCGATGCCGTTTACGTTTCGTTAAAGGAACATATCGGAAATCTCTGGCAGATGGTAACAAAAGGATAAGTCACAAATTATAGTTTGGATGCCTTGTCAATCCGGGACATTTAAAGTTGGCGGTTTTTTGTGCCATGTGTTGTCGGACATAGCCAGCTCCTGCCCCAAACTAAAAAGATCATTCATTTTCTTCCGGTCAAATTTTAATTTGTCTGACATCGCACACTCTTCCGGAATGCCAATGTAATTAAAATCAATGTTGTTTTGTCGGGCAATGAGATACATATAGTGAAGATGATCCTCACCGTGGGCCTTGTTTAACGTAGCCAAAGCCCTCCTGGTGATCTTCGGCAGATTGCGGGAGATCTGCTCAGGCGACGGCATAAGTTTGTCATTGCGTATAACATAAATAGAGCTCCCATGGTTTTGCTCTTTCTTCTGAGCCGCCGGCAGCTCCAGCATAAAATCACAAATGAAAGCATCGGTAACCACCCCGCCGTCAACATGCATCTCATCATAAGACTGGCCATCGACTTCAACATCGAAATAAACCGGCGGAAATATGCAAGGCACCGAAAGCGAGGCAAGCAATACTTTGCGGAACAATTCAAGCGTATCAGGATGACCGCTGTTTGCGATAACACCCATGTTCCATATCATAAGACGCTGGGCATCGAGGTTGGTCGTGCCCAGATACAGACGCCTCCCTTTGGCATGCTCTTTGGCAACGGCGTTTATCGAACTTTCATTCGCGTATTTTTCGATGAGCCTTTTCAACGGTCCGACGTCAGCAAACGATTCGTTCCAGATCAACGACATTATCTTTCTTGTATTAAAAATATTAGCCGTTGCAACTGTCGTGTATATTTCCTTCAGCATTTCGTCATAGTCGCTACCAACGAAAGCCAGCGAAGCGATTATAGCTCCTGAGCTTATTCCCGTAATAAGTTTAAATTCCGGTCTGGTCCCAGCCTCGGTCCAGCCGTACAAAAAACCGGCTCCGAACGCCCCATTCGCTCCGCCGCCTGACAAAGCCAGCATATTATAGCAAGCATCGCCATCTTGTCCGGGGAGAAAATCATCGCAATATTCCTGATGAATGGTTTTCGCTACATCGTCTTTAAACATTTGGCTGTTAAGCCCGTCCCATGCTCGCGCGCCCTTGATCCCTTTCAGGTCGGCTTCAAACATTCGATCGACCGGAACCGCGTTTCGAGACGGCAGAAAATGACCCGTGACAACCGAAAGACCCCTCTTTACTGAGCTAAAACGGCATTGCTTAGATAGCTTAAGGCTTTGAGATCGTGGTTTCTCAGACAGCATTTTTCGCCTTTCAACAGAGTAGCTCAGACACACTATACTGACTATGAAAAATACGCATATCTATGTTCGCGGTTCAAGATTTTTTCCACCCCCCTTTGCCTGCCGCGGCGAAGTGAAACGAAGACGGGTCATTCCTGCCTGTCCTGAGCGAAGTCGAAGGGGCATGCTTTAGGCGGGAATCCATACCGCCTCCCCCACCCCCCTTTGTCATTCCCGCATGCTTTTAGCTGGAATCCAGACTTTACAACACCAATGTCTCTTAACCCCTAACATTCTTTAAAGTGCTGAGCGTACGGAATAACAAATGTCAGATTTGAGTGTTTCTCTTAATTCTTCTATTTTACCTTTATATTCTTTAGGTGATTTATCAATTAAATTGTTTAGATTTGAGGCAACCAAAAGTCTAAGTTTTTTATCTTCGGAATATACCGCTTCATGTAAAGAGAGAAATAATCTATACCAATAAATAGCGGTTAAATTAATATCTTTTCGTCTTAAGATTATATTATAGGCAGCAATTGCCGTTTCACAATTTGAATCCCTAGTCCCAAACAAGACATCTATTAAGAATTCGTCATCCATGTTCGGAATTTCCATAATAGCCCAATAAGCATGTTCACGAATAGTTGGATTTTTATTAATTAATGCTTTTTTAATAAGTTTATTGAGATTGACTCCATAAATATTTGGGTGAGAACGTTCTAAACAAGCCAAAGCATATAATGCACCACCACATATTACTTCTGGTTTTGTGTCGTTCATTTTGACAGTATTGAGCGGATTGCTTGCTTCGTCATGTGACATCACAACTGAACTTTCAACAACCAATCCCGACGCTAATGGCTTAAGTACTATAAATAGTTTTTGCTTTTGTTTTTTTGTTAATTTATCTGCTAATTCTATAATTACATTTATAATCCCCACTTTGTTACTTAATAAATTATCAGGTTCCCTAATCATTCTAACGAAAGCATTTACAAGCATATCTTTATGGGCAGACTTTAAAAGATTTATATTTGCTGTTAACATTTGCAACGAAGAATTTGATGACATTTGAACAATTATTTTTTCTTTTATATTGTTATCGACTTTTGTGATAGTGCCATATGTGTCAAAAACTTTTTGAGGTTCTTCCTCTTCCTTAAGTCGTTGAACTTGCAGAACTATGTTTTGAGAAACTATTTCTACGCTTTTTTGTGGATTATCAATTTTAATTTTTGCGTCAAAATGCTTAGCTACCCGGCCCAAAACAGAACTGAGCGGTTTGTCTTTTGAATACAATTGTCTCGATAAATATTTTTTTACTTTTCCTCCATCTTTAAATGCAATATGAAGCAAAAGATTAACCACATGGGTATAGTCAATGTCCGATTTTTTTTCTTCTAGCAAAGGAACCATTTTTTTCGACAAAGCCATCAATTTGTTTTTGGGCAAGATGTCAATCAGATTGTCTACTGTCTCAATTAGATGTCTCCTGTTAGTATTAAACGAATTAAACCATTCATGATTTGTCACGACATCCAGCACTTCACATGCTTTTTGAGAAGAAAGTCGATGTGCTATGCTTTTGATTGCTTTCCATGCATTGGATATAGGGTGTATTTCAAAAACATCTTTCCTTTTGTTGGAGCAGATTCTTAACAGGTAGTCTGTAGTTCGGTCTATATATGCATTTGGTATCTCATCACATATACCTTCAATTATCTTACAGGCAACGGAGGCATGTCTTAATAGCTGTGCTTTTGTGAGAACAAAATCGAGTGTTTGCTCAATAAAATTAATGTTTCCTGAATTAATAAGACGCTCATAGATGATGTCAGCTGACTTAGTATTATGGCTCATGATAGCGTAATGAGCAGACTTTGGAAGCCAGTTAAGACTCATAAATTCTTTAGAGATTATAGCATAAGCATTGGCCTGCGAATCCCATATACCTTGATTGAAGGTAAATAATAAATGTGTCCAGTACTTAGGAAGTGCCTCGTAATGCCTTCCTTCTTCAGCAAGATTGTGTGCCGTTAAAAGGTTGCTACTTTTCCAAGGGTCAAGACCTGAAAATTTCCTGTAATCTTGCAAATAATAAAAATCTAAATGGGCATCAGAAGCCATGGCAGTAAGCGATGCTGTGTTTTTGTTATATAAAATTGCCATTTGAACTTCATCAGGAAGTTTTTTGAATATTGGCATTAGTTTAGTATCAAATATATTAACAGAGTCACAGCTTTGGGCATTTGTATAAAATAACTCTGCTTGTAACAAGTCGATCACTGCTTGGTCTGTGAGAGACATGTCATTTTGTTGCGTCAATCTTTTATTGATTTTTTCGACAGCAACTTCCAGTCCTTCTTGCATGGCAACCATTCGGCAGTTAACGAGAAAAATTCTTGTGTCTGATTTTAAATAATTCAGCATTGACTTCCCTCTACATCGCAAGGTAAAACACTTACATCAACGAATTCGCCATTTAAGAAACACCACTCAGACATTTCAGCTAATAAGTTTTCTTTTTTATCTGAGTCAGTTGTTTTTAAAAATAAGAGAAGGAATGTTTTTTTGGCTTCATCCCAATGAAAAGCAGAAATCAACACTTTCAATTTTATTTTTAGGACCTTTATTAAGACTTCAACATCTTCTATTTCATTGGCCAGGCCACTTATCCTATTTATGACATCTACTGCTCTATGAGCAAAACCATCTTCTAGTATTGTATCAGCCAGCCATATACCGATTTCTATTTGTGTTCTCTTGGGTAATGATTGCATGCTATTAAAATCAGACATCAAAATATTCCATGAGCTTCTTTTGCTTCCAATTTCTTTCATATATTTTGCAATGTCCCACAATTCAAGTAGGTATGTATTCGTATCTAATTTTTCTTTCTTTCCTTTCAGTGCATTAATTCTTTTCTGAATGTAAGGTCTTGCCTCCGTAAAGCTATTCAAAACCATTAATTGTTTTTCTTCTGCCTCTTTACTTTTTCTAAAATGTAACTCCTTTAACATTTCAGATAAGACTTCTTCCGGCATACATTCTGCCGTAGTATAAGGTTTGTGTTTGACTTCAGAAGTAACTGACCAGTTCATTTGTAATTCATTGAGAATAGCATTGTGTTTATTAAATTCTAAATATATCCAAGGCAACTGTAACTGTGGCACAATTTTTTCATACTCATAGATTCTTTCCGTTGGGAAATCGAAAATTAATGAAATCTTTTTTTTGTTATTATCAAAAGCAATATCCTCTGTATAATAGTGACGCCACCAGTGTGTTTTTGATTTAATGTCCGGCAATAACGTTTTGAATTTCTGAAGACAAATCCTTCGGGATGATTCGTCCAGAATATCTGCGAGTCTAAGAATTGCGGATAGGAGAGGCATTCGTATCGCAGGGATACTTTCAAGCAATTCTTGATATCTCAATTCTTCAACGGAAATGCCATGGGCTTCACATAATGCGGCAATATAGTCGGGTCTCATTTCATTAGGCAGTTTGTAGTTTATTGGTGAATTTCCATTAGGACTTAACATAATAACAAAGTCCGCTGATATTTTATGATGTTGATCTCTAAGGTAATCACGTCGAGTCTTTTCTGCCAACTCGTTCCACTCTTGTTCTAAATGTAACTCTTTTATAGTTCTTGTTTCACCAGCATTTTCATATTGCATTCCAATGTCATGTAAATAACAAGAAGCGAAAAGGATTAGTAATTCTTGGCCAGATAATTTTTTTGAATTGGGAATTGGAGATAATAGCTCATTGATAATTGTGACTAAACGGTCAGAATGGGATACACTGTGATCTGTAAAATGGGGCAATATGTTATTTGATAGGACAGGCAATATCTCCTTTCGGAGTGCCAATAAATTTATTACATATTCTTTTTCTGTTAGATTGACAGATAATTCTTTTTCTATACCCATTTTCAATTTCTTTTCATATCTCGTTTTGGACAAACTAAAAAGGCCAGACAACTTTTTCTAACATCTCCACTTTCCTGTCGCGGCATAGCCGGTTTCTTCGAAGCTTTAGCGAAGTAGAACAGCGACGCCGGATAACCAATCGAAGATCCTCCATAGCCGGTTGCTTCGTAGTTGTCAAATCCTTCGTAGCCTTGGCGAAGTAGGATGGCGGCGGAGGACCTAATCCACAATTTAAAATACTTCGTAGCTGAACAGCGAAGTAGTACCGACAAACTAAACATAAATAACCCAAATGTCAAGAAAATCCCCCTGAAAACAGAAATATTCCAAATCCCTATTAAGACAGAAAATTCCACAACTAAAAACTAAAAACCAAAAACTAAAAACTATTAAATCCCCCATCCATCCCCAATAATCAACAATTCCTTTTTTTCTTCGTATTCCCCCAAAAACACCTTTTCTTCGTGCCCATTAGTGTCCATTCGTGGTTCCGGTAGTTAAAAACACAAAAATTCCAAATCCCTGTAAATCAATGTTTTATCCCGTTGTTGTAGTTGCTGTTGTAGTTAAAACCAATAATTAAACATCCTGTTATCCTGACCTGTCGCGGCGTAGCCTCCGGCGAAGACGGGTCAAAAAAAGCTGTTAAAATCAGAAACCCGAATTGTTTACACCTGAAAAAACAGTGTTCAAAACCGACCAAAAGTCAACCAAAACGAACAAAAACTGACAAAAAGTGAACCAAAACCGACCAAAAAGCGCGCAAAAAGCACCCCAAAACACCCCGTTTTCTACGGTTCTTCAATATCCAGAATGGGTTTACGCTATCATAAACCGCGTTTTTCCCGAAAAATCAACTTTCAAAAACCCCAAAAATCCCATTTTTTGACTTTTTATTCACGACCAATCCCCGTCACTTTCCGCCCGCCCCCAATTATCTACTTTCTACTCTCTCGGGCCACCTGTCGCGTCGAAGTTTTACGAAGACGGAAAGACCTGCAACCCAATTTGCAGGACCGAAATTTCTTGATAGTCCTATCTCAATGTTGTAATATGCTGGCATGGAAATAATTGAAGTCAATCAGGTCACAGATGAGCTTATCGAGAGTATCGCAAAGCTGCTGCCTCAGCTCACGAAAAAGCCCATACCAAGCCGAGAAACCATCACCGACATCGTCGCTTGTCCGACCACTATCCTTCTCTCAGCCTCTGAAAACGGGTCTATCATCGGCATGCTAACGCTTGTTTTGTACCGAACCCCTTCGGCACTGAGATCGCGCATCGAAGATGTCGTCGTCGATGAGCAATCACGCGGCAAAGGCATCGGCCAGGCTCTGGTCCGCTACGCAATAAACATTGCCCGTGACAAAAAAGCGTTCAACGTCGATCTCACTTCAGAGCCCAATCGAAAATCCGCACACAAGCTTTATGAGAATATCGGCTTCAAAAAACACGAAACAAACGTCTACAGATATATTTTGGGGTAACGCTGCGGGGGCGTTTTTAGCCATAAAATCGTGCTTTTGGTTGTTTTTGACGTAAATTTTCACTTGCGTAGGATTTTTATCGTAAAAACTGTTGACATAGCTGGCGGCGCTTTCTATAATGAAACGCTTTCTATAATTGAAAGTAGTGGAGTAAGTTAAATGAAGTCGTTCATAGCCAAAAAAGAAAACCTCGTCCGCAAGTGGTACGTAGCCGATGCCGACGGGCAGATATTGGGCCGTATGGCCGTTAAGATAGCGATGGTTCTGATGGGCAAAGATAAGCCCATTTATACGCCGCATGTCGATACCGGTGACTATGTTATTGTCGTAAACGCTGAGAAGATAAGACTTTCCGGCAAGAAAGCGGAGAAGAAAGAGTACGATTATTATACCGGCTATCCCAGCGGTCATAAGTATGTCTCTTTCGCTGACATGATGGAAAGACGACCGGAAGAAGTCGTCCGCATGGCAGTTCGCAGGATGCTTCCCAAGAATAAATTGGGCCGGGTGATGCTAAAGAAACTTAAGATCTACCGCGGCGCAGAGCACGAACAAACCGCTCAACTGCCGGTAGCGATGGTACTATAATAATTTTTTTGTGGGATTAGGATAAAATATGGCAGATATTGCAGAACAAAACGATAGTCCTTTGGTCGAGGCGGTTATTCCCGCGGGCGTTACCGAAGTCGCCGCAGCACCAGCAACGAAAAATAAGCCTGACAGGGGCGGTTTTTTCTGGGGAACCGGCAGACGTAAAAGCAGCGTTGCAAGGGTAAGGATCCGTCCGGGTAAGGGCGAAGTGATCATCAACAAGCGTAAACTTGACGAGTACTTCACTCAATCGCGTGACCGCAGCGATGCTGTGGCTCCATTGAAGGCGACGAATACTGCTGAGAGCCTTGACGTCTTTGTAAATGTTAAGGGCGGCGGGACCAGCGGTCAGGCAGGTGCGGTAATGTTAGGCGTAGCCAGAGCGCTTCGTAAATATGACGAAGGTCTTATGGATATCCTGCGTGAAACCGGATACCTTACGCGTGACAGCCGTATGGTCGAGCGGAAGAAACCCGGACAGAAGGGCGCAAGGAAGAAATTCCAGTTCAGCAAGCGTTAAGATACGCAGATATTACAAAACTTCAATGGCCGCCTGGACAGAAACCCGGCGGTCATTTTTTTTTGACAGTAACAATAAAGGATTAAATTATGATACGAGTTGCGATAATCGGCGCTACTGGTTATACGGGTGTTGAGGCCATTGAGATCATTCTGCGCCATCCGGAAGCTGAGATAAGTTATTTGACCGCCCTGCCGGAAGAGTGCGGACATATCGAGGAAATATTTCCACAGCTTACGGGTCGGTGCGATGTCGAGGTCGAGCCTTTGGACCTTGCGAAGTTGAGTGAATCGGCGGGAGTTGCGCTTTGCTGTTTGCCGCATAAGGTCTCTATGGGATTTGTGCCGAAGCTGCTGGCGACTGGCGTTAAGGTTATAGATTTCAGTGCGGATTACCGCATCAAAGACGTTGCGGTATACGAAAAGTTTTATCAGGAGCATACCGATACGAAGAATCTGGCGAAGGCAGCGTTCGGTTTGCCGGAACTTTTTCGGGAGAGTATCGTAGGGGCGGATCTTGTCGCTAACCCGGGGTGCTATCCTACGGTTTCGATGCTGGCTATCGCCCCGCTGCTTGCGGAAGGTCTTATCGAGACTAAGGGGATTATCGTTAACTCGGTGACGGGTGTTTCGGGCGGGGGTAAGAATCCATCGCCTGTATTTCATTATCCGGCTATGAATGAAAATATTTTGCCGTATGGGATCGGATGCCATCGTCATATGCCGGAGATGGAGCAGATCGCATCGGATGTAGCGGGCGAAAAAGTGGAGCTGCTTTTCCAGCCGCATGTCGGACCGTTCGATCGGGGGATACTGTCGAGTGTGTATTGCGATCCGAAAAAAGAAATGAGCCAGAAGGAATTGAGCGATCTGTATAATGATTTTTACGGGAGCGAACAGTTTGTGCAGGTTCTGGGAAAGGCACCGGCGGTGAAGAATGTGGCCGGGAGTAATTATTGTCATGTTTTCCCGACGGTTGCCAAAGGCAAAATCATTTGCTTCGGTGTGATCGACAACCTTATTAAAGGGGCGTCTGGTCAGGCTATACAGAATATGAATATCATCTTCGGCATCGAAGAAACGATGGGGCTGGTATAGTCCCCTTACTAACGTGCGGGGCTTGGTAATTGGGTTCGTTTTCCTTTGTCGGTTGCAGAGTAATTTGTTGTAATCCTTTGTCATTTCGATAGTTAAGGTTATCTCCGCGTTTTTCAAATTGGGTTCGTTTCGTAAAAAAAAGTTTTTTTGGAATACGGGGGATTTTCCATTTCGGAAATTGGGTTTGCTTTTCATTTTTTTGTTTTTTACTTGGGTATCACCCGAAAGCTGCGGTTTCTCCTTTTTTGAAATTGGCTTTAAATTGGCTTCGTTTGGGTTCGTTCCGTTTTTGGGTTTTGTTTGTAAATCGTTGTAACCTTCGCTACCACAACTACTTGCGGTCAAAAATGAGCTGTTGAAATTGGGTTCGTTCCTCAAAAAAAGGTTTCGCGAAAGTGCACCTTTTCCTGAAATAAACGAGGTTTTTGTGGTTCTTTTGTTCCCCTGCGGCGTTACCGGCCAGTCGTCCATCGCTCGACGTACCACTCGTACTACTTCGCTTGGACGCAGACCGGTGCCTTGCAGGAAACCAAAACTCCTCACAAAAAGATCTTTCTTAAGTAATTTTGTATTCATTTTTATCTGTTTCTAAAAAAACATACCCCCTCTATACTTTGCACGAACTTGCGCGTTTGATGCAAAAATCGGTGATTTTTTTTTGGGCTGAAAACGGTAAGTCTTTGTTAGAAAAGGAGTAAAAAAATTTTATTTTTTTGGTCCGTAGCAAGATAGTGCAAGCGCATTTGGAAGTTTTTTTTAACTGCTTTTTTGCCACAGAGGAAAATGAGAAAACAGAGGGCCACAGAGAAAATTTTGACAGGATAACCAGCCGGCTTGGGTGCCAACCTCGAAGAGAACGATTGAACTTTCGCTGTCGAGGTCGGCGAAAATGTCGTGAAATCTCTCTGGGTTGGTCTTAACGGTCGAATATTCGATTTTCAAAGAACTTGTGTCGAGTTTACAAAACACACTGTTGCGTTTTCCGAGATCGATAGCTAAAATAGTTTTCATGGTCATATGCTCCTTTAATCAAATTTATGTCAATAAATTTTGTGGCGTCCCAGTGACGACCACGTGGAGACATTATAGTCTCCGAGCATCTGGCTTTCATAGTTTCTTAATTATGCCGGTTAAAAAACCAATAGTATTTTGAAGCGGGGTAAATAGGAAAATTCAGATTGGACAAAATATAGTTGCCTGTTATGATGGGCACCAAATTATTGAAATGATGACAAAGGATTAAAATGAAAAGACGCGATTTCTTAAAATATGCCTCGCTTAGCAGCCTGTCGCTTGCCCTTGGCGCTTGTTCAATGACATCTTCGCCTGCGGCAAACCGAAAACCAAATATAATTTACATACTCGCCGACGATCTCGGCTATGGCGATCTTAGCTGCTATGGCCAAACCAAATTTAAAACACCGAACATCGACGCTCTCGCCGCTGGCGGCATCAGGTTCACCCAGCACTACTCTGGCAACACCGTTTGTGCTCCGTCGCGATGCTCGTTGATGACAGGCTTACACAGCGGTCATGGGCAGATTCGCGGCAATAAAGAAATACAGCCCGTCGGCCAGCATCCCATAGATGCCGACACATACACCGTTGGCAAAATGTTAAAAACCGAAGGCTATACCACCGGCATGTTCGGTAAG
>DRGS01000183.1 GCA_011053245.1 Phycisphaerales bacterium | reverse complement strand
TCTTTAAGTACTTTCCAGCCTTCTTCGGAAACATCTTTTGCCCAGCCACCGCCTCGACCAAACCAGCCCAAAGATATATGAACTCTGCCCAATACACACTACTATGTTAATAATTTTGCTTTTATAGCGTCGATTTACGGAGACAAGGAAACAGCCAAGGCAATGTTTGAGAAGATTGGTAATAATGTTGAGTATTCTGCATGGGGAGGTGAGGCCAACTACAACTGGTATTACAAAAATATTATTGGAAAGAAAGGTGTTGAAAAAACCGAACAAGCGATATCTGATTCAAGTGAATTTGCCAAATCAATCGGTTCCGATATTGCAACGCTAAAGGACATTGGTCTGGAGAGAAAAGCTCTTAAGGAAAAAGGATTGAGTTCTGGCACTCTTAAAGATTTCGAAGAATATCTGGAAGCTAACCCTATCGACATTGGGATGAGAAAGGAACTGTTGGCATATTACTCTGCAAATAAACACATAAATGACGATATGAAAAAGGCGAAGAGGGAACAAGTTATTTGGATAATCAAAAATCTACCTAAGACAGATATTGCCGGTGAGGCGTCAATGATGCTTGACCCGCTTATGGATGGGGAAGCTTATGAAACGGCAAAGGAAATATGGCTTGAGTATATTGAAAAGTATGAAAACTATGTTGATATTAATCGTAATGCGGGCAAATTCTTTGCTCGGCATGAACAGGACATTGCTGTAAAATGCTTTAAAAAGGCTCAGAGCCTCGATCCCAGGAATAAGGAATGGTCGGATCAGCTCGGAAAACTTTATAAACTTAAGATGGCCACTGCTCCTGAAAACGAACGAGTCTCGATTGGCAAAAAAGCGTTTAAGCAATTTGAAATTTCGTTAAAGAATGCAAAAAGTGACGTTGATAAATTTTATGTATTGGGTTCAGCAGCCAAGATGGCATATGAAGCTGGAGATATTAAAGAAGCAGAGAATTATGCCAATGAGCTGTTGGCCCAGGCAGATAAGTACGGATTTAATTGGAATTATGGAAATGCTATCCACCATGGCAATATAGTTCTTGGCAGGATAGCTTTAGAATCTGGTGATTTGGGAACAGCGAAGCAATATTTGATTAAAGCCGGGGAAACACCCGGGTCACCACAACTCAATTCTTTTGGTCCAAATATGGCACTGGCGAAAGAATTGTTGGAAAAAAATGAAAGAGAAATTGTTATACAATACTTTGAGCTTTGTGGTAACTTTTGGGAACTGGGACAGGATGACTTGAATAGGTGGACCACTATTGTCAGAGAAGGCGGAACTCCTGATTTTCGTGCAAATTTGATGTATTGATGAATTACGAAGATTATGATGTTACCGGGCATGGTTAGGGTGTTTATTTTGAGGCTTGGTATGTTAGGGGGTTGGGGGTTGAGATCCTTCGACTTCGGGCCTTTGGCCCTTCGCTCAGGATGACAAAAGGGGTGATCATCTTGGAGATAGCCATTTTGATACTCGTGGGTAAACCCAAATAGAGTGGGAAAGCCCGGGCGAATTGCGTGAGAAGCTGCGGGACCGTATTCTGGCGACGATACAATGATATGAGGTTATGGGTGCTGCCTTATAGGCAGGTAAGATCGGGGGAGACCAGCGTGTATTGATCGGGCCGGGGAATATTTGGGTAGGTGCAGATGAATTTTGGCGTTGGTTGGATGATCGCCTGCGGGGCTATTAGAGTTTTGCTTGAGAAGAATATTGACATGCCACCTTTAGTATGCTATGAACCATTAAGTTAAAAATGGGTATTTTGACATTGAGTGCGTTGCTCAATACACTCAAAATATCCGTGAACGGGTACAATTATGTTTTGTGAGCGGTTAAATGGAAAATGTCAGATTATGAAAAAAGTAAATTCACTTCTCAGGAACCGTAACGAAACTTCCGCCCCAACTCATCGGCGCAACCTTTCGAGGCGACAGTTTTTACTGACTGGTGTTGCTGGCGCCACCGCTTTCACCATCGTGCCACGACATTTGTTGGGAGAGTCGAAAAATATCAAGTCCGATGAGTTCGAGCCAGACCGGGCGATGGTGGAAACACATCCGTTCGTCCAAGGCGAGGAAATGTCACAGGAGTATACTGTGACAGTCAACGGGCAACCGGTGCCGGTTTACACCGCACCAATTGAGGCGAGGCATAACCTCTTGTCGGGCCAGGATTGGGACCTTACCTATTCATTCTCAAGCTTTGAGTTTTCGGGACGAATTACGGTCAAGATCAGTTCCTCTAAGCCACTAACAGCGCTCTCCATCCGTCCTGCCTTGTCGGAGATTCCCGTTAAGCTCGAGGGGAAAACGGCGACTTTCACGCTGGATCAGCCCGGCAACTTTGTTATTGAGCGCAACAACAACGGGCGCAAAGATCCATTGCTGCTATTCGCCAACCCGATCGAAACCGAGCGGCCGCGCCAGGGTGATCCAGGCGTGATCTACTACGGGCCGGGGCGGCACAACGCCGGGATGATCCACCTTACCAGCAACCAGACGCTTTATATCGCCGGCGGGGCGGTGGTCACCGGGGCCGTTATCGCCCGGGGCGACAACATCAGGATCCTCGGCCGTGGCCTGCTCGAAAACTCGGGAGCTGACTACTATCGGAAATACATGATCCTGCTGGAGCAGTGCACTCGCGCAAGGATCGAAGGGATAACCATCCGCAAGGGCAGCCGCGGCTGGACGATAGTACCAAAGGATTGCGATGGGGTCGCCATCTCGAACGTCAAGATATGCGGCTCGTACGCAAGCAACGACGATGGGATCGATCCGGTGAATACCCGCAACATGACAATCGAGAATTGCTTTATTCGGACGACTGACGATTGTTTGGCCTTTAAGGGGATGGGCTATGGAAACCGTAATTGCGAGAACATCACTGTGTTGCGCACCAGCCTGTGGTCAGACAAGTGCTGTGCGATACTATTAGGTGACGAATCCCGCGCTGACTACATGCGGAACATTACAGTTAAGGATTGCCATGTGCTGTACCTCAGCTTCGACTTCGCGCAGCCTAATCCTTTCGACAAGAAATTCCTGATGCTGCATTCCGGAGAAGAGATGCAGATGGAGAATTTGCGTTTTGAGAACATCGATATTTACGGCGAAGGCCAGGACCGTAACTACATCGAGATGACTTGCGAATTCAACCAATATAGTAAAACGAAGGTCCCGGGTTTCATTAAAAACGTAGTCCTGAAAGATGTGAAATTGACAGGCAAGGAGGGCCCGTATACGATCGTGATCAAAGGCTTCGACGAGCAATACGGTATCGGTAATGTGACCTTCGATAATTGTACAATCAATGGCAAGCCGATCACTGAGAAATCGTCCAATTTGAAAATCGGAGAATTCACGAAGAACATCAGGTTTATCAAGTAAATGAAATTCAAAGGCTCCTGACCCCTTTGATTTCCCCTGCTGGGATGACAGAGGGAGGAGGCATGTTACTTTTTTGTAATCATCTGTGGTAGCTGTGACCGTGGTTGTAGTTGTGATGATTATAATAGAAGTGACCATCTGCTATTATGAAAAGGTATATGAATCCTGCGACTGCGGCAACTTCGGCTACCTGTTCTATGACATCGCCGGTTCCTTCAAATATGTCCCCTAAACCGGTGACAACTCCGTCGAGTGATCGGCCGAGTCCATTTACGGTGTCGTCGAGAGATTCTCCTAAGCCATTGGCGGCAGTTCCCAAATCGTTTACAACTCCGTCAAGTGGGCGGCCCAGACCATTGGCAGTTTCGTCGAGCGCGTTTCCCAGCCCGTTTACGGCACCGTCGAGCGCGTTTCCCAGTCCGTTGGCGGTTTCACCGATGGCGTTTCCCAGTCCGTTTACGGCACTGTCGATTGATTTGAAGATATTGTCCAATGAAAGGGCTGGCTGTTGGTTTTGTGAGTTCGAGTCGTCAGGTGCGATAGCGCATGTCTCTGCGGCGGGTAATAACAGGCAGAATACGGCTGTGAGTGTGATTTTTTTCAATTTCGACATAGTTTTTCTCCTGAGCAACATGCCCTTTAGTTTCGATACCTGTACACTATGTATCGGCCATTTTCACTTAAAACTGATGCAGAGTATGATTTCGCTCGTGTGGCGTCCATAATCTTACCGAATCTGTCGGAATCGTCAAGAATTTTCTGCTCGTTCTGGAAAAGTCGGCTTGGGCGGGCAATAAAGCGTGTAAGGGGGTTGTTATAGCATGTTTGAGGTTGGCGTTTGACTGTGTGAAGTGATTTTGCTATACTGTGGCGTTTGAGCAGTAAAATTCAACGGTAATCAGCATAAAATGACGAAATAGCAATGGTATTGTTTATTACGCGTTTCATGGTTGTTGTTTAATGAAGATTTTGGCCGCGGACGACGCGGATTTTTTGATGTATGACCGGTATAGGGGCTATGGCGAAACAACGCAGAAAATTAGGCGAAATAATCTATCGGAGCGGTCTGGTCGGCAAAGATGACCTTAAGAACGCTCTTCGTAAATCCAAGGCTGATAAGAAGCGGCTTGGCGAGACTTTGATTGAGTTGGAGCTGCTGACCGAGGATCAGGTAACGAAAGCGATCGCCAAGCAGTTCGGAATGGAATATATCGACCTTGAGAAGGATCCGCCTCCGAAGAATTCTCGCAGCCTTATTCCGGAAGAGCTTATTAAGAAGCATTTTGTTCTGCCTCTTGAGAAAACCGATAGCACTCTTAAGCTGGTCATCGGCGATCCTCTGGATCTTGACTTGATGGATATGCTTCGTTTTCGGCTTAACGCGGATCTTGAGTGCTGCCTTGCGAGTCCTTCTAAGATACGAAAGGCGGTAGCGGGTGCTACCGAGAGTGGTTTTCGCAGTCGTAGTATGGACGAATTTAAGAGCAGTATCGATGCGACCGCTGCTGAACTTGAGGCTGAGGGTCATGCTATTGCCGGTGCGGTCCGTCGGGCCGAGGCTGACGACGATGACGACGGGCCGGTAATTCAACTTGTGAATCTGATCATCGACGAGGCTTGCCGTATGGATAGCAGTGATATTCATGTCGAACCGATGTCTGACCGCGTTCGTGTGCGATACCGTATTGACGGTGTTTGTGTCGAGCGTGACAATATTCCGAAGAGTATGCAGGGGCCGGTGATCGCTCGTATTAAAATACTTTCTGGTATGGATATTGGCGAGCGTCGTCTTCCTCAGGATGGCAGGATCAAACGTGAGGTTGACGGGTCGGATATTGATTTTCGTGTTTCGTGTTTGCCGGGTTACCATGGTGAGAGTACTGTGCTGCGTATTCTGCGTCCTGAATCGGTTAATATCGGTATTCAGGCACTTGGCTTTGAGCAGGATGACTATGAGCGTTTTCAAGGTATTATTAAGCGGCCTAACGGGATATTTCTTGTTACGGGGCCGACGGGTAGCGGAAAAACGACTACCCTTTATTCGGCGTTGAAAGAACTGAACCGTCCGGATAAAAAGATCATTACGGCAGAGGATCCGGTCGAGTATAATGTGGCAGGTATCAATCAGTGCCAGGTGCGAACGGAGATCGGTCTTACTTTTGCGAAGATCCTGCGTTCAATGCTTCGTCAGGCACCGAATATTATTCTGATCGGTGAAATACGTGACGGTGAGGTGGCGGATATCGCGATCCAGGCGGCACTTACGGGTCATCTGGTGTTCAGTACGCTGCATACGAATGACGCTCCGAGTGCGATAACGCGTTTGATCGATATGGGCGTTAAGCCGTTTTTGGTTGCAAGTTCGATCCAGGCGATCATGGCTCAGCGTCTTGTTCGTGTGATATGCAAGAAGTGTAAAGTTGTGGATGAGAATCCGGATCCCCATTACCTTCGGCTGCTTGGGATAAGTCATGAAGAAGTTAAGAAAAATCCGATCTATAAAGGCGCCGGGTGCAGTGTATGTCAGGGGACCGGGCACAAGGGTCGTGTCGCGATCTTTGAGATGCTTGAAATGAGTAACGCGGTTCGTGAGCTTGCTTTTGCGCGTGCTCCTGCGAGTGAGTTGCGAAAGGCGGCGATTGCCAGCGGCATGAAAACTCTTCTGGCTGACGGTAAGCGTAAGGTTTTTCGTGGTACGACTACCCCGATGGAAGTGGCGAAGACGTCACAGGCTGAGGGTTTGGTAGTCGATATTTGATCTATATATTTAGAGGGCGTGATTTCAATGGCAACAGTACATATTGACAGATTGTTAGAGGCTTGTATCAAGATGGGTGGTTCGGATCTGCACCTTGTGGTAGGGCGTCCTCCGGTTCTTCGTATTGGCGGGCGATTACGTTCTCTGGATACGAAGGTTTTGGATGCGGACGATACGACGTCGCTGATGAAGAGTATAACTCCTGAAAAGAATCAGCAGCAAATTCAGGAGAATGGTGGTACTGACTTTGGTTTTGCCTTTGGCGATGCGGGTCGTTTTCGTACAGCGATATTTCGGCAGAAGGGTAATATCTCTATGGTTCTGCGTCTTATTCCATCGGAATTGCTGAGTTTTGAGACGATCGGTCTTCCTAAGGTTTGTGCGGCGTTGTGCCGTCGTCCGCAAGGTCTTTTCCTTGTTACCGGTCCGACAGGCAGCGGTAAGACGACGACTCTTGCGAGTATGATCGATTACATCAATATGAACATGGATCATCATATCATAACGGTTGAAGAGCCGATCGAATACTATCATAACCACAAGAAGTCTATAATTAATCAGCGTGAGGTTGGGATTGATGTTCCGAGTTTTTCCGAGGCATTGAAGCGTGCATTACGTCAGGATCCGGATGTGATACTTGTCGGCGAGCTTAGGGATCTTGAGACGATGGAAGCGGCAGTTACTGCTGCTGAGACGGGCCACCTTGTTTTCGGTACTCTTCATACGACCGGATGTCAGGGTACGATCAACCGTATTATCGATGCTTTTCCTGTGAGTCAGCAGGAGCAGATACGTGTTCAGCTTAGTACGAATCTGATCGCGGTGTTGAGCCAGACGCTTTGTCCTTTGAAGGTTGGAAAGGGGAGGGCGGCTGCGTTTGAGTTTATGGTCGTTACGCCTGCTATCGCTAATTTGATCCGTGAAAACAAGGTTTACCGGATAGAATCGAGCATCCAGACGGGCAAAAATGTTGGTATGCAGCTTTTGGATGACCATCTATGGGAACTGTACGATGCAGACAGAATATCTCTTGATGAGATGATCAACAAGGCCCGTCAACCATCGGCGTTGTTGGAAAAGGCTGAGGATAAAGATAATAAAGCTGGCGGTCAGGGCCTTGGTGATGTTGGAGAGATACTTAAGAGTTGACGTCAACAGAAAATGGGAGAGTTTTTTTGAGATTTTCGTCATATTAAGGAGTTGTTATATCTTTGGTTTTATCTAAGTATCTTGTATTCATGGTAGTTAAGCATGCCCGCTCATTGTCCTATTTACCATGTGTCCAATATATAATTTACTTGCCAAACAGGTTTTACGTGCTATAATATAATAGAGCAAAGGAATTGTGATATGTTAAAGAACATTTATATCAAGAGGGCGTCTAATGGCTAATGTTCCTCCAATCCGCCAGTTGAAGGGTAGGATGATCGGTCGAATACTCATTAAGATGCGTATTTTGACCCGTGATAAAGTTCATGAGTGTCTTGCTATCCAAAAGCAGCGTGGCGGTGATGTCCGTCTTGGTCAAATATTTGTCGAACAGGGTCTGGTTAAGGAACTTGACCTGAATGTCGCACTTGCTGCCCAACGTGGCATGGAATTTGTTGACCTTTCCGAAATCGATATCCCCGAAGATGTTATTCAATATGTTCCTGCGCAGATGGCTAAGACTTATCGTGTTGTTCCTCTTGAATATGACAGCGGCGCCAATGAGTTGACCGTCGTTCTGGATAGCCCGGACAATTTTCGTGCTACCGACGATCTTAGTACTCTGATGGGTTTTGCGGTAACTGCCAAGGTTTGCGATGGCGATCTGCTTGAGGAAGCTCTTAAGAAATACTATCCCGAGGAAGAAGGCGGTAGCACGAAAATTGTCCGGGCTATCCAGAACGACGGTCAACTCATTGGCGCCGCTGTCATATTCAAGAGGAACAACACGATAAGTCTTAGCC
>DRGS01000182.1 GCA_011053245.1 Phycisphaerales bacterium | reverse complement strand
GTCTATCACAAGCTGCTTTTCCGGCTTGGCTTCTTTTTCCGCAGGCGCAGGTTTGGGTTCTTTTTCGGCAAGGGCGAGCGCGTCTTTCATGAATCTGGCCAGTGGCAGCGTTAGCAGACAATCGCCGATCGCGCCGGGGTTTATTATTAAACCTCGTTTGGGCAGCTTGCAAGGGCTCTTCCTGCTGGAACTATTTTCAATATCGGTTTTCATCGTCCTTGGGCCTCTGGAGCTATTCTTTCTTCTTGCTCTTGAACAGTCCTTGTAGGCCCTCGGTCAGGCTCTGGCCGATACCCTTTGCACCTTTAAGTGCCTCGGCGCCGACTTCTTTTGACTTATCGAGTGCTTCTGCGCCAACATCGAGAACGACCAGGCCGTGCTTTTTCAGCGACGAACCCATCGATCCGATCATCTTGTCCGGCAGGAGTTTGTTGCCGGAGTTTGCGATGCCCTCGACGATCGCTGTAAAAATTTTGCTGATAAGATCGGCGGGCGTAACTTTTTCGCCCTTGCCAATATCCGTCATCGTTATCTTCGGTACGGTAAGCGAAACCGTCCCAGCTCGGCCTGGCAGCGGGAGCAGCTTGGCTTTGACCTTTATATTTGTGATCTCTAAATTGTCTATCACAAGCTGCTTTTCCGGCTTGGCTTCTTTTTCCGCAGGCGCAGGTTTGGGTTCTTTTTCGGCAGGGGCGGGCAGCGAGTTTAGCACCGTCTGGACGTTGTTGGTCATGCCTTTTTGTTCGATGACGACGGTCATATCGTTTAATATAATATTTTTTATCGTAGCTGTGTCCGAGAGGAACGAGCGAATGTCGGCTTGGACGTTTAGGTGGCCCAACTCTAACAGGTTCGGATGCTCGTAACCGGCGGGGTTGGCGACGACGAGGTTCTGCATGTCGATGGTGCCCTTGGTGATCGAAAAGGAAATCTTCTCGAGCGTTACCGGGACCTTGAGGACATTCGTGCCGACCGTTTCGATCGCTACCCGTAGTGCCCGGTCACCGTAAAGCTTGATGGAGCCTGCAATTAGCAGCACCAACACGATGATTACAACCAATACTATCGTGAGTGTTTTTTTCAGAATCTTTTTCCCCATAATGCACCTGCCTTTCCGCAATATCATTTAGTCTACTGTTTCTGGCTCCGTCGGTTCGTAATGCGCTTCCAGCAGAGTAGATTTTAGACTTTGTGATATTGGTTGTCAAGCAGAATAAGTAAGCTTTTAGATCCTCGCAAATTGGGTTTGTTTTCCCGTCGGGTCGCTTGCGCTCGGCGTTTTTTACGCTCGCTAAAATTGGGTTTGTTTGGCTTTGTATTGGGTTTGTTTTTTTGTTGGAATTCGGGGAGTAAATCGTCGTAAGCACTTCTACTGCAATAGGTTGCAGTGATTCCTGGATTTGTAAAATTGGGTTTGTTTTTACAAATAAGGGGTAGTAAAAACGAGGGCTTTTCTGGAAAAAGTGAGGGTTTAGGGTATTTGAAATTGGCTTTAAATTGGCTTCGTTCCGTTTTGGGTTTTCGGGTGTAAATCGCTGTAACCTACTCTACTGCAAGTAGTTATGGTTGATTTTAAGCTGTTTAAATTGGCTTCGTTTTTCATGTTTTTTAACTGACAGAACCACGAATTAACACGAATTGGTACTAATAAACGATATTTTTGTGTATTTTTGGAATATCCCGGTTTTTGTTGTTTTTTCATGTTTTTGTGCCCCATTACTCGCAACAATCTATCCTGATTATTATGTGAACATTATACAAAGATGGGTGTTATTTGTCAAGTGAATTATTTGAAATATGAAGAAAGATTTTATCCCGCAAAGGCGCAGAGGCGCAAAAGAAAGATGTATTATAAAAAGAAATGTCCGCCGGACCTTTAATTTTCCTATAAATTGGAAAAATATTGCCCTGAAAAGGATAGATTTGTGGTATAATTCAAGTTTGGCAAAATATGATTATTTGGTGGAACTATATATCGCTGGCAGGTTTGAATTGTGATTTGTAGATGTCGTAACTAACAATGTCTGAGTGTAGTTTATGTTTGCCTGGCAAGGTGGGTATTAGCTCGGATTTCTCATATTAAAGTGGCGCATTTGATATTGATTTAATAGTATAGAGCTTATGGATGCTGTTTATGATAGTTTTTGAGTTCTGATCTGGAGGACCCAATGGGTGAAAGCAAAAAGGATGCTCTGAGAGTCAATTTTGATCGAAAATTGAAAGGGGAGCATGATTATGTGTAAAAAATCAATTTTAGTTCTTTGTGTTGCGCTGATGGTGGCCTGTGTTGGGCTGTCGCAGGGGGCGTCGGTTTCGTGGGATTCAACCAGTGCCGATATCGTAGATTTAACAGGAAACGCAGCCTCGGCTCCGGGCTCCTGGACGATAGCAGATAGTGTCTGGAGCACCGCCGATGAGGTTGTCCCCGCAGTGGGCAGTCAGGCCTCGTTTAAGGCGGCGCTTGGAAGACTCCCGGCTCAACGTATGGTTGCCGAGGTCAACGCCAGCCTTAATGCGGTCTTTGTCGGAGGCAATGAGCTTGCGGGCAGCACTACATCACCCTATACGACCCTGGTGGGCTTTGATACAGGCGTTTTCGGTGCTGCTGAGGTGTTGGGATCGATTTCAGTAGAAATAAGAAGTCGTAAATCTAGCGACACAATGAGTGTCCAGTGGTTTGTCGAAGCAGGCGGAAGCACTTATATCAGTGGAGTTGTTGATTCAGATGTTGGCAGCACAGCAAAAACGCTGACGCTGTCTGATGCAACGGCCATCGAATGGTTTGATTTTGATGATTCCGTGAACATTGGATCTGCCATGGGGGCTTCGGTTGGGACTTTGAGTTTGACCAATGTTGACTATGTGGGTTACTATGCGTCTGCGAGTTTTACGGCAGATGCCAATTATCATGGAGCATGGCTGACGAATTTTTTGGCCTCCAGCGGCACCGGCGTTCCTGATACGACGGCACCAACTCCGAATCCTGCTACGTTTGCTTCTGCACCATCTGCCGATAGTTCTTCTGCTATCAGCATGACGGCGACAACTGGTTCAGATACTACAGGTCCTGTCGAGTACTTCTTCAATGAGACTACTTCCGGCCCAGGGGCAACAGACAGCGGATGGCAGACAAGCCCGTCGTACACTGACAGCGGTTTGGATGCAAGCACGCAGTACACCTATACGGTACAGATGCGTGACTCTGCAACTACGCCGAATGTTGGTACCGCTTCAAGTGGCGCAAGTGCAACGACTGATGCTACACCACCAGCGAGTGTGTGGCCGCCGCTGTTTAAGGTTTTCGATGGGCTTGGCGCTCCGGCGGTTTTGTCCGACGGCACGTTGACCATGGAAAAAGAGAACTGGACACCTGGAACCCAGTGGTTTGAGTCATCGATCTGGGACGAAACCGATGCTTTCCATGCACAGTTTGATTTTTATGATGACAATCCCAACGGCATCGACTGGCGGGTCAAAGTAAGCAAAGGCGGCGGTTTATATTCCGTCGATCTGCCCGGTTTGGGCGAGATCATGCCCCCTCAGAACAGCGACCTGAGCCCATGGAACGATGATACGCCTTTAGCTGTGCTTCTAAGCAATAAGCACAATCTTGATCCTGAAATGCAGGGCTACGGTAATGGATTCGTACACCAGACGGGCATGTACATCAAGCCTTATCTTGATCCGCTCAACAACAAGCCGCTGTTTTCTCCGCTGCTTGCAGAAGAATTTGATGCCGCCAGCGGCAGTTATTCCGTTGTAAACCTGGGACTGTGCCCATCGCCAAGCGTCAACCGGGCTGATGTTTTGTTCTATACGAAATACCGTCATTTGGGCTCAGGCGTTATCGAGATTACTTATTATTTTTACAACTACGGTGATTTCGACCAGGATCGACCCGCTGTTCCATGGACCGGTGTGCGTGAATCGGTTTACTCCACGCAGATTCGCGGCGTAGCGGGAGGCGGATTTGAACTTCTTCCGTATGGTGATGCCAGGAGATATAATGTCCGAACCAGTGGAGGGTGGATTGGCCATACTGCCGACCCCAACGATAATAACAGCCCAGCCTACAGTTTGCTCCATGGCATTGACAAGCATTACGGTCAGTCAGGCTATGAGGATAAGTGGTCCAACACCACATGTTTCAACCTTGACGCTACTGGCAAAGGCGGAGTACGTGATTTTAAGATTATGTGTACGGATATATACTGCCATATCAAATGCGGCAAAGGTCTTTATTTCCGCACATATATGGTGATGGGAACGCTCGGCGACGTTGTGGCTACATCCGAACAGCTGGTCGATGAAGTGGATTATGCATGGCTCGAGTTCAACGAAATGGCATCGGACTTTCTTCCATTGTACGAAATTACTCTCGATGGACAGACAACCCTGTCAGCAACAAAACCGGACTCCAATGCAACGCCGATCGCGCACAGCTATGCCAATCCAGTGAGGAACTCGGTCCCGCTGATTTTGATGAGAGATGTCGAATCCGGCACTTATGTGCTATCTACTGACCCATATGCTGTTTGCGGCAAGAGGGCTTTTGAGAATCTGTATCAGCCTGGCCATTCCAAATACGAGACGTATCAGGACCGTGTGATCTATCAGCCATATGATGACAGAACCGAATGGATCGGTCTTCTGGGATTTGTCATCCCCGAATCCAAATCCACAGACCCGCAAGAGTATCAATATCTATGGGAGGTTCTTGGCGAAGATATTTTGTTTGTTCCGGGTGAAAAATTTGCGGCCGATGAGCTTTTGATCTGGACCGGCAACCAGAGTAATCCAGGTCCCAATAATGCTCCAGCTTTTAGCGATGATAAAATCGTAAAACCCCCAGCCGATGATCCAGCCGATGGTTACGTTGTATACAGCGATACTATTTTCGGGTCGGCGACCGATCCCGACGGCGACAGCCTTACTTACAGCAAGATCATAGGTCCTGCCTGGCTAAATATTGCCACTGACGGTTCTATTTACGGAAACCCCTCGATGCATAATGCCGGCTTGAATACATGGTCGGTTCAGGTGTCCGACGGTAATGGCCGAACGGATGTCGCAACGCTAAATATAACCGTAAGCACCAGCTATGATGATAATAATGCAATAGTTCAATGGGGCCAGAGAGACGGCCAGGGAGATATTATTACCGCACGCATAAACGGAGATGTCTCATCCTTTGGTACTGTCTATAATCCTTCTATTCCGGCAAGCCCATCTGGTGTGAATTATTATCCGGCCCCGGCCAGTAACAACAGAACACCGATATTTTATGCTGCGGGTCAGCCTCATGACTGGCAAATAGAAGTTGAAATCTGGGAACAAGTCGGCGGCGAAACCAGCAGCGACTATATCGGCGCTTATCATTACATTTCGCCCGGAACTACCGACCGGGCAATGCTCGTATGGCAAAGCGCAGATTTCATGCCCGCAGACGGTCCCGTCGCCGGGTTTAACGCCCAGGTCTCTAATCGCAACGGCGGCGATAGAGGCGACCTTTACTGGCTCATCGAGAAGGGTGGTTCATGGTATATCAGCGAGATGGTCGGCGAGTTTAACAGCAGCTTAATTCCGTCAACAATTTCCACTGCCGATGCTTCGGCGCTGACATGGTATGACTTTACGCCGTTTGGTCTCGATGGCAATGCTGCAGGGGTGGCGACCATCGGCAGCAGCCAGGTTACGATCACAATGTATGATATTACTTCGGTTGGCTATTTCTATGAAACGGAAAATACCCATCCGACCGATAATAAGTGGACCGGTTCAGAACTCATCTATTTTTCGGTGACAACTACCGGTCCGGATCCTGATCTCACCGCTCCGACTCCGACCATAGCTACATGGTTGTCGGCTCCGAGCGCAGATAGCGATACTGCTATATCGATGACAGCTACACCGGGAAGCGATGCAAGCGGACCTGTTGAGTATCTCTTTACTGAAACGACAGGCGGGCCGGGCGCTACAGACAGCTCATGGCAGACATCTTCCAGCTATACCGATAGCGGACTAACGGCAAGTACGCTGTATACCTATACGGTCCAGATGCGAGATTCATCGCCTACTCAAAATACAGGTACCGCATCTACTCCGGCAAATGCAACTACCGGGTACAATCCCGACATCAATGACGATGGATCGGTCGATCTGAAAGATTTCGTGAAATTAGCAATCTGGTGGGAAAATGATCAATGTCAAACATTTGCTGATTGTCCGGATGCGGACATAAACAGTGATGGCATAGTTGATATCATGGATCTCAGGATCTTTACTCAGCGATGGCTAGAGAGCGACTGACAGCTTTTTCAGGGATGTACACTTCCGGGAAAAACCCATGGTGGTACATCATTGCCATGCGGTGAGCATCGGTTTTGTCGCTCTTGTTTTGGTTGTTGGTCCATTTCCAAGCGGAATGATTGACGTTTGCGATCTTGAACTCAAGCTGCATTGCCCGAAGCATGTCGGATAACCAGCCAGCCCGATTACCAACCTCGAAAAGAACGATTGAACTTTCGCTGTCGAGGTCGGTGCCACCCGGTGATAAACCACGATAATAACTGGAACCTGGGGGCGATCTGTGTCGTATTTTGAAATGGATAGGCTCTGGAGAATGACCCGTTGGGCCAAAGTAGTCTCTTTTGACCTGGCCCGCTTGGGGAAGCCGAGGCAGCCCATATAAGCGGGCAGGCAAGAGCAATGCTGGGCTATGGTACTTAAAGGAAAGAGCCTTTCGCAAAGGGGCGGACGTGTGTTCGCCCCATGTTCGTTGTTGTTTTGCAAGCTAAGGGGGTATCAAAATGAGTGCTTTACACACAGCCAGCGGGGGCGAAGCTCATCTGCGTTCGCTCAACGCCGAAGAATTGGGCAAGGAAACGCGTGAGGTGTTCCGCGACAAGTTTTTCTGGATCGCAGCGGTGATACTGTTTACGGCTGCGGCGGCGATAGTTTCGTGGTATATACAAACGGTAGGTTAACGGTTGCGGTTGGGCGGTTGACAGGCAGGCGGGGTGTGCGTATAATGCGGTGTAGAGTGTTTTTGAACCGTATACGCATATATTAGGTACCCTTGTAGGGTAATAAGTTTCCGCGATGACAGTTTAAATTTTGTCGTAAAGGGCTTTAACCGCGTATGAAAGCGCATTTAACATTGTGATTGGTATTAGGGGTATGTCTGTGAAGAAGAAGATTACGATCGTCGGAGCCGGTAATGTTGGTGCTACGGCCGGGCATGTTGCGGCAGGGCGGGATCTGGGTGACATTGTTCTGATCGATATCGTCGAAGGGTTTGCTGAGGGCAAAGCGTTGGATATTGCGCAATCAGGGGGTGTGTATCCGTTTTCCGGTAAAATTACGGGGACGACGGATTGGTCGAAAACGGCTGGGAGCGATGTTGTGATCATTACGAGCGGGATGCCGCGGAAACCGGGGATGAGCCGGGGCGATCTGCTGGCTATAAACGTTGAGATCGTGAAATCCGTGAGCAAAAACGTCGCTGAGTATTCACCGGATGCGTTTGTTATTGTGGTTTGCAATCCGCTTGACGCTATGGTTTATGTGGCGAGCGAAGTTACGGGGTTTGCCAATAATAAGGTTATGGGGATGGCGGGGGCGCTGGACTCGGCGCGATTCGCGAATCTTATCGCTTGTCAGCTCGGGGTTGCTATCGGCGATGTTCAGGGTGTGCTGATGGGCGGCCACGGGGATACTATGGTTCCGCTGCCGCGATTTACGTCGGTTGGGGGTGTGGCGCTGACGGAACTTATGGGATCGGAAAAGATCGACGAACTTATCGACCGTACCCGCAAAGGCGGGATCGAGATCGTTAATCTTCTGGGGTATAGCGGATATTACGCTCCGGCTGCGGGGGCGATCAAGATGGCTGAGAGTATTTTGCTCGATGGCAAATGCGTGATGAGCTGCTGTGCGTATTGCGATAGCGAGTACGGGATCGGCGGGGCGTTTGTGGGTGTGCCGGTAGTGTTAGGAGCGGGGGGTGTAGAGCGGATCGTGCAACTGGACCTTAACGAGGCGGAAAAGCTGGCGTTGGGCGAATCGGTTGAGCATGTTAAAGCGTTGGTTGAAAAAGTTAAACCGATGCTGTGACGGATGCGTTATTCAAATGTTGCGAGGATGAGTTTTTGTAGGCCGGAGTCGGATTCGTAGAACGTCTGGAATTTTGCGTTTTTGTTGCTGAGTATCGATAATACTTCTTTCTCGGCTTTGTCGTCGCAAAAGGTGAAAGCCAGCCACAATCGCTTTGTTTGAGAGGTGAGAGTTTCCAAAGTGTCGAAGTTGGCCTGAATACCTTTTTTTCCTTGATAAAGGATCTTTGCGTCTTCAGGGCTTCGGTCGAGATAATAATAAACGGCTGGTATTGACATCTGATTAGTGAATATTTCATCACCTGGTTTTGACATGCTTTCGAGTTTGCTTAGGATCGGTTTTACGTTCTGGAATGATTCCTTTTGTAACTGCTCGACTGACTGCATGATGCCGTATGCCGCAAAAACGGAGAGAGCGATATAGAAAAACGGTTTGGTTGATCTGTTTTGGAAGAGATGGTAAAACCCCATGCCCGCTAACAAATACACGGGGACAGTCAGGTAGATGGTCTGTCTGCATCCGGCATATGGGTAAAGGGATGCGAGGCCAAGGGCTGTGGATATGGAAAAGATAATTGCCGCAAAGATCAAGGGGTAGAACTTTTTGTATTTGATGCACGCGTAGATGCCTAAGAGCATTAGGGCGATGAGGAGCGTTTTGGTCTCTGAGGCATAGGATAAACGAACGATAGACTCCGTGTTAAACACTAAATAAGTGGGCAGAGAGGACAATACGCCGTCCCAATAGGTGTATTGGAGATAATTTTCTGCTCCCCAGCCGCTGCTTGCTCTTTCCATGTGATGTTTCAGAGTAATGTTGTAGACGAGGCATACGGAAATAAATGGGGCGACGAAAGACAGGGTGAATGGCAGGATTTTTTTGAACTGTTTTTTTCGCAGTACTTCAATCACAAAAACGATGCAGGTCGTAGCGATGACGAAAACCAATCCGTACATGAGAAAGACCGCAAAGCAGAGTACGATGGAATAAAAAATGAAGTTTATTTTTTTGTCTTCGGTTGTGATCCTGTACGCGAAATAAACAATTAAGAGTGCAGTCAACATTGTCATTGAGTATGGGCGTACGACTTGAGAGTACTGGATCTGGAACGGCGACAGGGCCAGTAAAAGCGCAGGGGCACATGCTATGGCGGGTCCGAAAAACTGTTTGAAGAGCAGAAAAGCGGCGGCGATTGCAAGAATGCCTGCGATACATGGGATGAGCCTGAGCATGAATTCGCTGTTGCCGAATTTTGAAATATAGTGGATCATTAAATTAAATGTTGGCGGGACACTGTTTCTGAGTACATTGTGCTGGACCACTTCCTGTACAGTGCCTTGTGCGTTCCAGTATGAAACGGCTTCGTCGTACCAGAGCGATTTGAAACCTAAATTGTAGAAGCGTAGTCCGGCACCTGCGATGATTATTATTACGATCCAGAAGTATGGGTTTTGAATAAGTTTTTTCATAGATATAGGTTTCAGTGCAAGTATAGCATTATTGCGAGAGTCCGTCACTTAATATTTTTTCCGCGATCATTTTTCCCATTTGTTGTCCCTGTCTAACGGCGTAATTTGTGCCGCGGTCCTCTGGATATATCTGGGCCATTGATTCTATATATAACCCTTTTACCGGTGACTGTCTCTTGGGGATCAGTTTGCTGTAATGTCTTACGACTACCGGCTGGGCGTATCTTGCTTTCCAGACGTGGGAACGAATTACCCATGAGCGGTCGAATTTAGGGAACATTCGTTTTATGTGGGATAAGGCAAATTCAAAAACTTGCTCGTTGTCCATTTGGTATAATTTATCGGTTTCAGGAAGGTACTGAGACAGGTAAATTATATGGCGGTCTCCGCAGGTTTCTGTGGGTTGAAAATTGGTATGTTCTATGACGCCGATGAACGGAAATTCCGGGTCGTTTACATTAAGCCAGTAAATATCAGACAGGCTTTGTCGAAGTTCAAGTACGAGGCAGATATTTGCGAGATATTCAATCTTTCTGAGTTCGTCAAGATATTCGGCGTCGGCGCTGCCTTCTAATAAGTCGGCGATAATCGGCAGGGCACAAGTTGCGATAACCGTCTGAGTATCTATGATGCCGTTGGGGGTTTGAACACCTTTGACACATCCATCTTGTACGATAAGTTTTTCGGCGGGTGCAGACGTTTTGACAGAGCCGCCATTTTCCTCGATCTCATGTGCAATTTTTTCGGCGAAGGCTGCGAAGCTGCCACGGTAATAAACCAGTGTTTCTCTTCCTAACTTGTCGCGACTTCCACCTCTCAACATGAGTTTGTTCCAGAACCAGACGGCGGATATTTCTGAGGCGAATGGTCCGAACTTGCCGCGTAGGAGCGGCTGCCATATTACCTCATACACCTGCTTTCCGCATAGCTTTAAGAGCCACTGTTCGGCGGTCATGGATTCCAACGATCTCCAGTCTTTTACGCGGCGTGCTCGCAAGACAAGCAGCCCAAGACGAATGCGGTTTAGAAAAGTAAGCGGCTTGAAACGTAAGACATCTAACGGTGTAGATAGCCGATGGAACTGTTCATTCATATAGATGCCAGTCATCGTGGGGCTGTATTCGAGTTGATCTTCCAAACCGAGATCTTTTACGAGTTGAATGATGTACTCGTCGTTATTGAACCAGTGATGGTAGAATTGGTCCAGTTGCTGATTCTCGATATTATAACTTTGGGCCAGTCCCGCGATCTGGTCATTTGCTTCAAGTACGGTAACCGGAATACCTTGCCTGCTGATCTCGTAAGCTGCGGTTAGACCAGTAAATCCTGCTCCGATGACAACTATATGATGTTTTTGCTGATCATTATTCATAGAAGGTTCTCGTTAGGTATTTATGTTTTCTGTCTGTATCTGTTTGTTGAATAGTCGGAGTTGTACGTCTGTTGCTCCGATTGCCCAATCGATATAGTGCAAGCGGTGTGCTGGTTGGTGGAGCCCCTCGTCCATAAGTCCCTTTTGTATTGCATCGAGGAATCTTGTTCGTGTTTGGTGGGTTATCTGGGTAGGGTTTGCGGACCATTCCTTGAGTTCTTCATATTGTCTTCGTAGTCTTTTGCTTCTGCTAAGCTGTACGGCAGTGAGATAATCGCCGGGGTTGTAAGCAACCTGAAGCCCTTTGAGGGCCATGATGAGTGGTTCGTAATTTGCCCGCTCTTCGAGTCGAATGAACTTATACTGCTGTGTGTATGTCGTTCCGTATGCGGGATACTGCTCGCCTATCTCATCTGATGCAAGGTGATATTTTCTTTTGGAGATGCGTGCGAATATCAGTTCCTCTCCGTATGTGTCCTGTGTGATCTCTTCGTGTGCCATGCGCGAAACCAGGAGTCTTCCAGTGCCGCTTCTCTGAGTTCCTCCTCCAAGAACGAGGAGACATTTTACGAAACTTACAGGAAGTATTTTGTATTGTCCGACTCGTTTTTTTCTGATCTGGAAGGTCAAGTGCAGGCTGTGCGGTTTTACCGGGTAGAATGCCACAATCTCGCGTATCAACTGACTCAAGACCCATGGGTCGGCTGAGGCGGGCCTTGATATCTCGCCGGCGATATTAAGCCTTCCGGGCGCCAGTTCGAGGAAACCCTGTTTTCTGAATTTGTTCGATCCGGAGTGGTCGTCGATATAGCCTCCGAGTTTCCATGTCAGTACATCGAGGCAGAAGTCGCGAAAATATTTGAAACTGTCGAAAGTTTTGTCGGTATTGGGCAGGTCTTTGTGTATGGCTTTGAATCCGAGATTACTGAATTCGAGTTCTGCTCCTAATGGCATCAGTCCCGGCTGGCGGTTTGCTCGTATTCGTTCAATTTCTGCTCGCACGATGCGTGAATCAAATGCGCTTTCTGCTGCGCTTACGGCGTATTTGACATAATCGATCAGGTCATATGTTCCATCGCATGGCATTGTTTCAAGACATCGTTGGAGGACGAGATCAACTGCTGATGTGTTTGTGTTGACCATTTTCAGTGCAACGAGCATGCTTATTGAGCGGTTATAGTACCGCTGTGATATATTCAGGCGTTCAATGTCATAGCGATATTTGGTGTGTATTTTACTTTCTATCTGATTGAGCATGACCTGTTTTACTACGAGTGCGATGTATTTTTGCATGAACGGAGCGGCGTCCGGTTCGTTGTTCAGGTATTTTATGCTCGGTGCCGGTCTGTCGAATTCGTGTTCGAGAAAGAAGTCGCTTACCGCGCTTTGCCCTAAGTGTGAGATGACCAGATCCCTTTCGGTTGTTGCGAAGAGTTCCCTTTTTGCCTTTCTTTCGATGTTTGCGTCAATTGATGTTTCGCCGGGACGTGTGTGTGTTTTGAAAAACTTTTCGATTCGTTTCCTCAGCCATAGTTCATGTATGAGGTTTACATGGTAGCGGTCACCGAAATGCTTTTGCATTCTTTTGTGGCTTGCGAGGTATGCCCACGCCTGTACGGCTCCGGTGGCGGTGTTTACGGTGATGGTTTCTCTTTCATAGAATTTACCCTCGTATCTGTCAATCTCGTCCATGACCGATGCGGGTAGGTTATATATCACAAATCCCTGTACCTTGGCTGCGGGTGCTTTTACGGCGTAAAAGTATACGTTGTCGGGACTTACCCTTCGGTATCCGGGCAGGAGGGCAAGTTCCGCCAGGAGTATGCTCGGGTCGTGGTGGGATGGTTTTAGGGTGAAACTTAAGCCGCAGACGGACCTGAATATGGTCGGGTCCCTCAGCGAACCGTAAATGAATAGATTTATCGTTTGTTCTTCCGACATTGCAGTAATAATAGCAGGTAAGGCAGGTTGGGGCAAGAGAGAGGGGGGTAATTTTGAATTTTTAATTATGGGAACGTAAGTACGGCCAGGCATCCGTCATTATTTGCTTGACGATCCTGTCAGGTGAATATACAATTTCGGCTGGTGAATATTAAGTTACATTTTTATTTCGTCCCCTTACTGACGTGGGGGGCTTTATATTGGAGAGACTTCAATTATGAGTAAAACATATCGATGGGGCATTGTCGGGCCAGGCAGGATAGCACATCGTTTTGCGGATGCTATAAGTCATATCAAAAATGCGCAACTCCAGGCGGTTGCGTCGACAAATATGCAACGCGCTGAAGATTTTGCTCAAAAATATTCCATACCAGATCATTACGATAATTACGAACAATTGTTTTTCAACGATATGGTTGACATTGTTTACGTTGCTACCACACATAATTTTCATTGTGATAACAGTGTCTGCGCCCTTAAAGCCGGAAAACATGTTCTGTGTGAAAAACCGATGGCTGTCAATGCTTCTCAGGTAAAGCAGATGATAAAGTCGGCGCAGAGCAATAACGTATTTTTGATGGAAGCTATGTGGACGCGATTTTTGCCTATGATGGCTGAGGTGCGTGACGTTATAAGAAAGGGTACGATCGGGACGCCTCAATATCTGCATGCGGACTTTGGCGTGAATTTCGAATTCGATCCGCAAAGCCGAATATTCAATCCGAACCTTGCGGGAGGGGCATTGCTTGACATCGGTATATATTGCTTTGCATTAGCTTCTATGGTCCTCGGGAAGCCAAGCAATATATCTTCTTCAATTAAAATGACCGAAACGGGCGTCGATGGACGTTCAACGGTTCTTCTTGAGTACGATGGGGGACAGGTCGCTGTACTATTGCAGGCGATAGATATGGAAACACCGGCAGAAGCTCTGATCATCGGAAGCAAAGGGACAATCAAACTCCATCGGCGTTGGACGTCGGGAAGCAAGTACACGGTGACTGTAAACAAAAGAACGGAAAAAACATATAAAGCCAAGACGCATAAAAACGGTTTCGTTTATCAGATCAGGGCGGTTCATGAATGTATCGATGCCGGTAAAACAGAATGTGAGCTGATGAGCCTTGACGAAACGCTATCGATCGCTGAGACGATGGACGCTCTTCGCGCACAATGGGGGTTCAGGTATCCGTTTGAATAGCTCCACATGTGCTAATGCACTATACGATTGACATGCGCGTGGACGCAGATCAGTATTTCGTAGCAGATGGTGCCTGCAAGGGCGGCGAGGGCATACGCGCTGCATGGGGAAGCGTGGTCGTTATCTATGATGGTCACCATCTGTCCTATTTCGGCTTGGGGTGCATCTGTAATGTCTACGAGCAGTTGGTCCATGCAGACGCGACCAATAACAGGAACCTGTGACGAGCCCAGGAGCATTGTCGCTTTATTCGAGAAACATCGCCAGTATCCATCTGCATATCCTAATGGAACTATCGCGGCGGTGGTGTCGCGTGTGGTGTTGAAAGAACATCCGTAACTTACTGGCTGACCTGCGGGGATTGGTTTGATGGCGACGATGGGGGCCTGGAGTTTCATGACTGGTTTTAGCGTTATGGGTGGATCGGTCATTGGGCGCGAGTAGTAACCGTACATTGATATGCCGCAGCGAACCATGTCAAAATGAGCTTCTGGCATCTTTATAGTAGCTGCGCTGTTTGCGGCGTGGACGATAACGTCTTTGCGGTCATCAAGGGCGTTTTCTTTGAGGAAATTTTTGAATGTCGCAAGTTGGGCGTATGCGTAAGTGAGGTCCTCTTCGTCGGCGGTGGCGAAATGTGTGAAGACACCAGCTAATCGCATATTGGGGCAGGCGTCGATGTCGGCGATGAGCTTTGCAGCGTCTGCAGGAGCGAGGCCGTTGCGTCCCATTCCGGATTCTACGTTTACATGGCAATCTAAAATATGCTTTGTTGAGGCGAGTTGACTGGCGGCGTGAGCCATCGCATCCAAAGATGAGATCACGCAGTGGAATCGTTTTTTGGCACAGAGGCCGAAGTGGTCGGTTGGCTGTGCGGTGTGGAGTGGTTCGAGGATGAGGATCGATTGGTTGGCGAGCATCGGTTCGATGTGCAGGGCCTCGTATATGCTGGATACGGCGAAGAAGTCGACGTCGATATTTTTGATAATGTTGACTGTCTCTGCGATTCCGTGTCCGTATGCGTTTGCCTTTATGACAGCGCAGAATTTTGCGGCGGCCGGTGTCAGGCTTTTGAGAGCGGCGACATTATCGAGCAGGGCTTGCGAGTGTATGTGTGCCTGCAAGTCGGGGCGAATAAGTTTTTGTGAGCGAAAGAGTCTCATTGATAATGACTACCACTTTGTGTTTTTGTGTGCTTGATTTATTTCGTCAACATATTCTTTTGCTAACCGGGAGTATTCTTTTGAGAGCTTGGGGTCGGTTTTTTTTGTGAGTGAGGAAAGGTGCCTTGCAGCCATATTGGCGGCTGAGAGTTGATCGACGTACCCGGCTTCTTTGGAGATGTCTAGTTTGTTTTCGGAGAAATTTTTCAGATAATCTTCAATACATTTGTTCGCGTCCTTACGCAGGCTCGGAAATGTTCTTGCAACAAGAGTGACCTCACTGAGGGTCTGCGGATTGGGCCTGATCTCGAACGCTTTTTTCGCAAATTCAAACCCCCGCCCAATCTGTGCAGGGCTGCCGGTTCGCAGTAACAAGTTGGCGAGTGTGATATTTTTTGTGTATTCGTTGGGGAACTTTGCCTTTTCGGTAAAAATATCGGATATGAGTTTTTTGCCTTTTTCAGTGGAAATATCGATGTAGAGTCTCTGGTCCTTGTCGATATAGGCGAGTCGCCAGTCCTTGTGGCCCGGTAGTGCGACGAGGTAATAATTTACCCTGTTGAATTCTCTATCCCTGCGATATTGTGCCATGCGTTGGAATTCGGAGTCCGGCATTACGAATACCCAGATTTTGCGTTTTTTCATTTCATTATCAAGCCATGCGCCTATCTTCCTGAGTTCTTTTTTTGTTGCAGGGCGATTAGCTCTTCTTGATGGGTATGCTTCCGGACCGCCTGCGTATATCTGTTGCCAGAGTATGAAGTTGCTATGGTCGTATGCGGCTTGGGCTCGTCCGTCCATGAAAAGTTGTAATGGGATCCTGCCTGTTTCCGGGTCAGGTTCCTGGCCGAATGCGAGTGCTCCGCCCTCTGTCCAGTAGTTGAACATATTTCCGCTGAGCTGGTTTTCGGTCATGAATTGTGTGACGTCGAATGGTTTAACGTTCGATGCGCTCATTCTCATGAAGACGGAGTTGCGGATGGCGTCCCTTGGCCATGGGTCGAGGTATATCCGTTTGAATTTCAGCGACCAGAAGGTTCCGAAGCCGATGGTTGCCGCGGCCATTGCAATTATGATGAAGTACTTTAATATCTTCGGGAAGTCTGGCAATGTGAATTTACCGGTTTTGTTGAAATTGATCCTTGCGGCGATCATTCGGATTGCCTGGTCGATGAACATTGCGATAACGGCACATGATGCGCTTGCGGCGATGGGGATGAACCTGCGGGACTTTACGGCCATGTAAATGGTGAGGGCCACTATCGCCATCAAGGCGAGGTCGATCTTTGGCCATTGGTAGCTGCCCGGTTCGCTGAAAATATCTCTGGTTGCTCTGCGTCTGCGGTCGACGGAGGGTTTGAATTGTCTGGCGATTACCCAGAGTGCAAAGGCGAGCCATGCGATGATGAACATTACGAGAAAGGCTGTCTCCTGGCCGACGGGGTTATCCCACTCGAAAGCGGGATGCCATTCGTTGACTTTTCGCCACGATTCGGCGTGTTTGCTGACGGAGACCTCGAAGGTGTGGGTAATGTTCGTCAGATGGTAGGGGTTGAAAAGGATGGTACCGATAAGGGCGGTAATGCCAGCGGCACAGGTGTGGTAAAAGCCTTTGATGCCTGTGGTTGTGAACCATGTTTTTGAAGGGCATGTCAGTAGGTTGAAGCCGGCGAAAGGCACGAGTGTTATGAAGACGTAGATGTATCCGCCGTGGACGTTGCACCAGGCAATCGTAAAGGGGACGATCAGCCAGATGTATTTGATGTTCTTATATGTGGTCAGGCAGTAGATGAGGATCAGCATCGGTATGAACATGTTTGAAAATACCGCGGGACGGATGTCTATGAAACTCCTGCCGACGAAGAGAGCGAATGCGGCTGCAACGGCGGCAAGGGGAGGTGTTACGTTGAGTGTTCTGCCGACATAAAAGATGCAGACGGCGGCGATGATACTGACGGTGAATTTCCAGACTACAAGCATGTTGTAGTTATATTCGCCTTCTGAGCCGAAGGTTTTGGCGAGCCAGTAGAAGATCGCGTGCGTTCCCCAGTTCTGGTTTACCCAGCCGGTAGGGTGCATTTTTTTTACGACGGGGCGAAACCACTGCGGGTATTTTTCAAGTTCTGCTTCGGTTGGACCGGCTTTGTGCGAGTTTGCGCTAAATGGCTCGACCGTATCCACAGAGTGGTTTACGTAGTGTCTGCCGCATGCCATTGCAACCCATGTATCGCCGGCGGCGACCATACGCGTACATGCATGTGCGGTGAATACGAGTACGGCGGCCCAGAAGACGATCATGGGCCAACCGGCGAACGGGTTTTGTTTTTTGTCGTTTAGGAGTTCAGCCATTTTTCAATTCTATTCAATCCATTTTCGATCTGTTCGAGCGAGCATGCAAAGCTCAGTCTTACGTTATTGGGGCAGCCAAATGGCGATCCGGGTACGACGGCGACCTTTGCCTGTTCGAGCAGGGTTTTGGCGAAAGCCATGCTGTCGGATATTTCAACGCCGCCAATCGTTTTACCATAGTGTGCTGAAACGTCGGGGAAGCAGTAGAATGCTCCGGTAGCCTTGGGGCAGGTTATTCCGTCAATCGCATTTAGACTTTCGGCCATGCGTTTGCCGCGTTTTTCGAATTCGACTCGCATCTTTTCGACAGCACCGGAGGTGTCCTTTAGTGCGGTGACAGCAGCGACCTGTGCGAATGTTACGGGGTTCTGGGTCATGTGCGATTGCAGGCGGGCCATTGCTCCGATTGCTTCTGCGGGGCCTGCGGTATATCCGAGACGCCAGCCGGTCATGGCGAATGCTTTGCTTAAGCCGTTGATCGTGAGGGTGCGGTTGTAGGCATCTTCGCTGATCGAGGCGAAACTGATGAATTCGGTATCGTCGTAGACGAGCTTTTCGTATATTTCGTCGGAGAGGACCATTACGTCGGTTCCTTCGAGGACGGCAGCGAGGGCCTTTAGCTCATCGGGTGTGTATGTGAAACCGCCGGGGTTGTTAGGCGAATTCAAAAGGAACATGGCGGTTTTGTCGGTGATGGCGGCCTTTAGCTGTTCGGGTGTTATTTTGTAGCCGTTGGCAGGGTCGGTTTCGACGACGACGGGTTTGGCTCCGGTAAGTTTGATCGCTTCGGGGTATGTCACCCAGTATGGACAGGGGAGGATGACTTCGTCGCCTTCGTCGAGGACGGCTTGCATTGATTCGTATACGGAGTGCTTTGCTCCGATGTTGACGATGATCTGGGCGGGGGGGTAGTCCAGACCGTTGTCGGCTTTTAGCTTTTCGGAGATCGCGGTGCGAAGCTCGATTATGCCGGGTGTGGCGGTATATTTTGTGCGGCCGGCGTTTATTGCATCGATAGCAGCCTGTTTTATGAAATCAGGGGTGTCGAAATCAGGCTCACCAGCGGCGAAACTGAGGACGTCGACGCCTTGGGCGATTAGTTCTTTTGCTCTGGAGGTTACTGCCATTGTCGCCGATGGGGGCACGGCGAGGGCCTTTTTGCTGACTTTCATGTCTTTACCTTTCATGTAAATTATCGGTTATAGTACACTATTTCATTAAAACAGGGATATTAGAGCAGTTATTGTGGCTGGGGTCAAGGAAAAATGATTGTGGATATTGGCGGGGGGGGCTATTATATAGGCAGATTTACGATATTTTTTTGTCAGGCAGTGAAAATGCGGATGGTAAAGTGAAATAAGTGATATGAGCGGGTGTTTTATAGGAAATGCAAGGAATGAAAATTAGATTGATTATTGGCATAATTTTGATAATTGGGAGCATAGCTTCTCTTGTAAAAGCATTGGATGTCAATAAGGATGTTAGTGCTACTAGCGGATGGTCTTGCGTAGATGGAGAAATTATAAAATCCGAATTGGTTGTAGCTAAATTTTCTCAAACTAAGACCGGTGCCGCTTGGAGTCCAGAGATAGAATATTGCTACACAGTAAATGACAAAGAATATACTTCCAATATGATAATGTTTGGCGGAGTAACGCCCGGTAGGCATAATAAAATGTATGAGAGATATATAGATAGCTATCCAAAAGATAGCATTGTTAAGGTATATTATGATCCAACCCAACCTGAAAATGCGGTACTCAAACCACTTGAAACCTGGGGCTTTAAAAAATATTATCTACTTGCTTCGGTCCTGGCGATATTTGGGATTTTACATGTGATCAACTATTTTACAGGATTTGGTGAAGGTCTTATGACTTTTCTTGACAGATCAAATTAAATATTAGGAGATGAATTGAGATGCGATACTTTATGGTTATTATTTTTTGTATTACTTCTGTTTGTTTGGCTCAGGAAACATACCATGATGAGGAATATGGATTTACTATTGATATTCCTTCAAATTGGTATATCAGTTTTGATGATGAATGGTCCGATGAGCTTAAGACTACTCATGAACAACATTATTTAAGTGATGTTTTGTTTGTCCTTAATCCATTAGATGTAGAGATTGCTGACAGCCCTTGCATTAGGGCATTTGCTGGATTAGCGAAAAAAACAACTCGTTTTGGATTTAATGCTTTCATACAAAGGGGCGAAAGCGTTCTAACTCGTTCTATGAGACAAACGGCAGATATGGTACTTGGGGAAAAAATCAAACAGTACCGCGAGATAAATGTTTTTTATGACTATGAACCTGCTAAACGTCTTGCAATAGCAAAAATACTTTATAAACATAATAGTGATAATACTTTTTTTATGGTGACAAGAGCAAAGTCTTTTGGACAAACGCAGAGTATTAACTTTCAGGGTTTTTCGTCGGGTGTTGACCATGAAGATTTTTGGCAAGTGTTTTCAGAAGTCGTTGATTCGTACAGATTTGGCCAAGTGTCAGAAGTGGTCGATTCGCTCAAATTTGGGACAGAACCCAAATCGAAAGAGGAAGTACTTAATCAAATTTGGAAGTGGGGTGGTATCATTCTTACCATTTCGATTATTATAGGTGTTGCAAAAAAGTTATTAGGGCGTTGATAGCAAGTGGCGGCAGAGAGTATTGTTCAACCCTTTCAGGCATGCAGGCGGTTAAAATGATAATGATCAAGTGGAATAAGTTGATATTGGCGGGTGTTTTGTTAGTGATCGCT